>JBEBRN010000074.1:0-13715 GCA_040394775.1 Taishania pollutisoli | reverse complement strand
CAATGAAACCATTACTATTTGTGATGCTTGAAAACGTTTAGGACAGTATTGTTTTATTTTAATAGTTGAGAAAGCTTCCCAACGTAAACCTCCTCTGCGATCAATTGAACCTTCCATTCTATTTTGGTATTGATATACTAAAGGATATGATTTTAATAGGCGATACATGAAAGAATCATTAACCAATTCATTTGTTTTGAAAACAGTATACATCGGACTGATAAGGGCTTCTTCAAATTTATGTTGATAGCCAATACTTCCTTCTTCAATATGATTTGTGGCATAAGCAAAATGATTCATTGGCACTATTTTATATGTACTTACATCGTCTGCAAAGATTTTTCTTCCGAAATATTCAAGAGAAGGAACAAGCCCATTGTACTTTGTGCAAGACAAAACTGTTAGTTGCTTATCACTTTTGTTTTTAATGCTAACGCTTTTTGCAACGTCACGAATGTGGAATTCCTTCCACTCCCCACTAAACCCTTTCAATCGTTTCTTCCCAGTCAATAAATTTTGCATCAACCACTTTTTCTCTGCTTCTTTTTGAGAGATGAGGTTTTGGGTCAGTTGAATGGCACTATCCCAAGTGGAGAGAATGTCGGCAATGGCACGTTGTTCTGGGAGAGGTGGGAGAGGGATTTTGAAAGAGTTAATAATTTTCAAATTCAACCCACCTCTTCCACCATCACCTGTTGAAAGTTGTCTTAATTCATCATATCTAGAATCAATGTTAAAATATAAATATTCTACGTTAAAACATTCAGCGGGTAAGATAGCAGCAATTGACTGATTTGTACATAATTCAACTTTGTTTATCGCTGCTGTACCTCGCGTTTTTCCTTGACCTGCTAAACCAATCAAAATACAATTTTTAGGAATTAATTTTGTACTTGAATTTTTTAATCCAAGTTGAGATATTCGCCCTTGGGTATCAAATACTTTTTTTAGATTTAATTCTCCTGAATTCATCCACTTTATTTCACCTCCCCAATATGCAGGATTGTTAGTGGAAGGAGTTCCTCCTGCGATAACTTTAGCTATTTTTCCAATAGATTTCATTTCCCAACCGCTCGGCAGCTCATTACTTTTCCCTTTGGTATTATTTTTCATTTTTAGTAGAATTAATCTTGATCTTTTTGGTCAAAGTATCGAAATCACTTTCAAATCTTTTATCTTGTTCGATACGAAATTGCGAATATTCATTTTCCGCTAAACGTTTAGCCACATCGTGTTTAATCTTCCCTGCATCTGAAAGTGTTTTATAATCATTGAATTGTAGGAATGCATCTAATTTCTGTACCCAATCGCTCATTGTCAGGGCGATGTTACGTGAAGCTTGGTTTTCAGCATAATCCAAATACATGGAAACAATTCGGTTTAATTCATCCACTTCTTTTTTCGCCAAATAATTTTTCGCCACACTGACATCCAACTTCTGAATTTTGCCTTTTGGTGCATTTTTCCATGTTGTTAATCCCATATTCGGCTGTTTTGCATTCGCTCTTTTTGCTATTATTTCTGCGGCAGTATTTCCTGTAATTGCCCAATGTAATTTATTTTGAACTGTTTTGTAAAAATCCAAGGTAATTTTTGCCTTTGGATCATAATCGATGCTACATTGTGCATATATATCGGTGATTTTTTGGTAAAAACGGCGTTCGCTTGCACGTATTTCCCGAATACGTTCTAAGAGTTCTTCAAAATAGTCTTTACCAAATTGCGCACCTTGCTTCATGCGCTCGTCATTTATCACAAAACCTTTGATGATATATTCGCGCAAGGTATTGGTTGCCCAAATTCTAAAACGTGTTGCCTCGACGCTGTTTACACGATAACCAACAGCTATAATTGCATCAAGGTTGTAGAACTCAACATCTCTAGTGACATCCCTTGCACCTTCTTTTTGAACTATTCGAAATTTTCGAATAGTTGCTTCTTCCTCCAATTCTCTAGACTTGAAAATTTCCTTCAAGTGGTAATTAATTGTATTCACTTCCACGTTAAACAGTTCAGCCATTTTCTTTTGAGAAAGCCAGAATGTTTCGAATTCGTAGAACACTTCTATCATCGTGTTCTCCTCTGGAGTGCCATAAAAAAGTATTTCAAATCTTTCCATGTTTACTTCTTTTTACCTTTCAGCAACTTTCGTTCGTCGCTGTTTAGTTTTCGCTGTACTTTTTTCACGTCTTCTGCAGGAGGAAGATTTTCTGGAACAATTCCTCTTTTAGTCAACATATCTCTCACTGCTTGGTTGTTATCTACGTGTTCTCTTTCGATTCTGTTTTGTCCTTTTAAATCTTTCGACTGCACATTCAGTCCAGTCATTTCTGCGGCAAGATCTTTTGCTTTGATACTAATAGTCGGCAAGAAATCGGCAACTGGTCGGTTATCGGAGATCTGCATTTTCTTTTTCAGCTGTTGTGAGCTTAATTTAAAAAGAGCCTGGTCGCCTTTGCTACGGATAATGGCAAAACCTTTACTATCTACTCCACGTTCATATAAAACACCCGATAATTGCTTTTCGGTATGGCTTAATTTTTCTCTTGCCTGAACACGTTCATATTCCAATAAACGTTGCTCTACTAACTCCGCTCTGCGCGTTTGAACGGCAAAATAGTTTTGCGCGAATGCTATTTCTTGTTTTCTGCTATCACCGTTTTGTGCAATTAAGTAACAAGCGTAACGTGTAAGCAAAATGTCATCTATCTCTTTTTCAGCACCTTTTGGCATTGGTATCGTTTTCCTGATGTCAGGAAAATGATACGTTATTTCTTCACCTGCATTTTTACAAGCATCTTTCCCTTTTTGAATTACCTTTTCAAAATTCTCCCATTTGCTATAGCCTAACAATTGTTGTAAGTCTCGCGCACTCCAGCATTCTATGTTTTCTACTTCCGCAGCAGCATTTTCAAATTGCTCAAAAAGGTGTATAATTTCTTCCGATTTCATAGATTATGTATTAGAGGTTATTTACTTTATCTTTAATTGATTCAAGTGTTTGTTTTCTAATTTCTTTTGACCATTTTTTCAATTCATCCTCTGCGATAATGTTATCATAGTTTTGTTCCTGAAATTCGAACTGTTTAAAACCATTAATTGGCTCAGTATCTTTGGTAAATGCTTGAATTACACCACTTACCATTTGTGAAATTCTACTACTTTGAAACGGCTGACCAATTGAGACTTTAATTTTATAGTCATATTTATGAAAATAGATACGTAGTGCTATTTCTAAACTGAATTGCTTTTCGTCTTTATATTCTGTCAATATATAGGAAACTTTGAAATCATGATAAGAATGACTTTTCTTTTTTGCTATATTATTAAAATACTCAATGATACTATTCAAATTAGCAGATGTTGGTAACATGGGTATATTATAATCTGGTGGAATAGGCTCTTCAAAGAAGGACCAACTTGTCTTCTTAAAAAGTGAATCAAAAGCTTTAAGTTCATTCTTTAGGCTTCTTAGCAGCGGAAAGTAAACGTTCTCCAGTACAGTTAGGATATTTTTGCTTGATCTTTCAATTTTAATAATTGGAGGATTTTGTGTTTTCTTTAAATTCTCTACGTCAAGTAAGAAACCGTGTTCTACTTCACCTCCAAAGCTTTTTATAAGTTGATTTATAATTCGTTCTGAATTCAGCGTAGGCAATCCCATCTCCTTGTAAATTATCTTTTCAGGAAGTGTATTGTTAATGACAACTAAAAATTCATTCAGGTGTTCTTTTATACTTTCAGGGAGTTCAAATTCACTATTACCTGGAAGCATAGCTGCTAATTTAAAGACATCATTTTTATGTTTCTTTAGGTGTTTTGTATCTTCTTTCTCACCTGCTGCAATACGCTCATTTATTTCTAAGAATGCTTTTGCTTTAAGACAAATAAGTGCTTCCAGATTAGCTAAATGAATTTTATTTTCAATCGAGCTATGTTCTCTCAGGTAGTTGTAATAGTCATCACTCATCAGAATAGCAGATAAACTGGAGAGGTCATCATCCACTGGAATTGGAGTGAGGTGCGCTGGTTCTTCCAAGTCTATATTGTCAGGTGTTCTTGAAAACAACTCTATCTGAAACGGAAAATTCTTATCTTCTGGTTTCATAAAACGATAATACTTACGATCGTCGTTACTTTTTTCCTGACGTTCGTAGTTCCCATCTTGTATGAATTTCCAGAAATGTTTTACAAACTCGGAATTCAATGCTTCCACCACTAAAATTAAATCAATGTCTTTTGTAGCTCTAGGATTAAAACCCGCTTCCTCCATTCGTATGTCACAAGCTGTTCCTCCGATGATGATGTAATTCTCAGGATATGATCCAAAGTATTTCTCAAATATGTTGATTCCTCTTACCATATATGTTTCTCTATGATTTGTTCAAGTGCCATTTCAATACGCGCATCTTTATCGTCTTTTAGACTTAAATAGAGAGAAAGCGGATCTACGACATTCATGTCATTATCCATTAGTTCAGCCAAAGTCTGCGGATTATATTTCCAGAGTTCAATGCAATATTCTCCTTCGTAATCATTCACATTTATTAATTCATTATTTCTTTGAAGTGCATAAAAAACTGTTTTCTCAATAGCATAAAATTTTTGTTTACTCGGATTCATGTCCGTGTACTCAGGCAATGCAGAAGTATTACTTTTTAAGTGCGCTTGATTCGGGCGCTTATCCACGAAGATTCTTTTCAGAACAGGATTGATGAGTAAACGCTCATTCATTGCGAAATTCCATAGCTCATAGCGGTCCATGTTAAATTGAATGGATTTTTCCTTATCTCCATTGATTGTTATGAGGTTGTGTTCCCGTAGATTTGTTGTTGCTCGACTTATCTCCATCGGTTTTACATTCAGAATTTCTGCCAATTCTTTAAAGAATAGAGATTCCAGCTGTTTTTTCTTGTATTTATCCAATACAAAAAGCAATAATATTAATTGTGCAGTTGGAGAAAGTTGTTTTGTTTCCTTTTTACGATTAAATCCAGTTTCTCTAATGTCCAAGATAAACCCAGGAATGAAAAGCTGTTTGTTAGGAACAACGAAAGCTATTTTACTTTCAATTAATCGTTTTCTATTATAAGCTTCTATTTGGTCTAATAATAAAATGGTTGGTATTTTTAACTGAGAAGAAATGATTCCACTAATTTTATCAATTTGTATAATACTAAATTCGTTCTCTTCTTTAGGGGAAAAGACAATAAATAACCAGCTTCCTAATGTTATCAATCCCCAGTTATAGCCTTCCTTTATATATAATGGAAGTAGTTCCAATTTCTCATTAGGGAAAGGTTCTAGGTGAACTTCTAAGCCAACAATTTCTTTTATATATTTTTCTAATTTATTCATTTTAAAGTTACTATCATTATTTATGCATAATATCATCTATCATGATATTGAGCAAATATAATGATATTATATTGTATTTAAGATAATTGAATGATTAAATTTTTTATTTTCTTGATAACGTACATATCCCAATTGGTTAGTCAATAAGTCCGTATTTCCAATTTTAAACCGCTCTATATTTCTATGATGATGACCATAAATCCAATAATCAATATTCGATTCTTGTATGAAATCGTTTAATTCCACCGCAAAGGCTTCATTTAGAATACTATTCTTGTATTCTTCGGGATAGTTAGTAAATGTAGGAACATGATGCGTCACCACAATACATTTTTCTCGTTCATTGCTCGTAATCGCCTCTTTAATGAAAGCTAGGTTTTCAATAAATAACTCGTTTGAACGATGCGTAGTAAAACGGCTATTGTTATCCTTAATTAGATGATAATCATTTAATCCGTTTTGAATATGCCAAGCTTTATCGGTTGAAATTGGTGTCCACAAAGTAGAAAAGATAATACGCGCATTGCCGTGGTCCATCCAATGATTATTGACCAAATGAACATTGGACTTAATGTTTTCAATAAACTGTCCAGTTCTATTGAAAAGGTCACCATGATAATATTCATGATTTCCTGGAATCCAATAAGTAGTTGCAAAATTATCCGAACAAAATTGAAAAAAATCGTCGTGTTCATCCATCGAATTGAAAGAAACAATATCGCCAGCCAAAATCAAGATTTCTCCGACAGGAATAAGTGGATTCAAGCGTAAGAACTCCTTGTTTTCTCGAAATTCTAAATGGAGGTCGGATGCATATTGAATATTCATATCATCAGTTCATTAATTCTTTCAAATATTTTTCCATTTGTCCTTGTACCACTTTCAATTCATCTTCTAAACGGTCAATGTCTTTTTGTACCGCCAAAATATCTACTTCCGCTTCTTCCTCAAATGTATCCACATAACGTGGAATATTGAGGTTAAAGTCATTCTCTTCAATTTCTTCAAAGGTGGCTACATAGCTGTATTTATCTTCAACAATTCCAGGTTTTAATTTCCCTTCGTTGAACTTTTGATAGGTATCTACAATGTGAGCCAAATGCTCTTCGCTTAGTTTGTTTTGGTTCTTACCACTTTCAAAATGCTGACTAGCATCGATAAAAAGCACATTGCGATTTCGCTCAATGTCCTTTATGGCATTTCGTTCTTTATTAAACACTAAAATAGCAGCAGGAATACCTGTTCCAAAGAACAAGTTAGCGGGCAAACCAATGACTGCTTCTAGTATATTCTCTTCAATTGTTTTTTGACGAATTTTTCCTTCCGAAGCACCACGGAACAAAACACCATGTGGCACAACCACGCCTGCTTTTCCTGTTTCATTCAGAGTTTCTATCATGTGTGAGATAAACGCCCAATCACCTTTGCTTTTTGGTGGAACACCTCTCCAAAAGCGATTGTATTGGTCGCCTGCTGCTTCATCTGCTCCCCATTTATCCAATGAAAAAGGCGGATTTGCGACAACCGTGTCGAATTTCATCAACTGATCACCATCTTTTAATTTCGGATTGCGAATGGTATCTCCCCAGCGAATGACGGCATTATCGTATCCATGCAAAAACATATTCATTACTGCTAATGCCCACGTGCTTCCGTTAGCTTCCTGTCCATAAAGCGAGAAATTGGTAGAGCCGACTTCTTTCCCGGCTTTAATAAGCAATGAACCAGAACCACACGTAGGATCAGAAATTCGTGCACCTGGTTTACTTTTTGTCAAACGTGCTAACAGAGTAGAAACTTCACTTGGCGTATAGAATTCACCTGCTTTTTTTCCTGCGTCAGAAGCAAAATTCGCAATGAGGTATTCGTAAGCATCACCAATAATGTCATTACTTTCTAAATGAGATGGTTTTAAATCCAATTCACTTAAATCGATGAGTAAATTTTTTAAGCGTACATTCTTATCTTTTGGTTCACCGAGATTACTACTATTAAAAGAAATATTACGAAAAATACCAGAACCATCTTCAGAAGTCAATTTTTCTCGGTTGGCTTCTTGCAAATCTGCAAAAGCGATATCCATCAATTCACCAATGTTAGGTTCGTTTCGGTGTTCAAACAAGTAGTCAAATGAACTGTTGTTTGGAACAACAAATCGTTCCATACTCATCGCTCGATCTGTACGTTCTTTGTCTCCTTTATACTTGTCTAAATAAGTTTGACGAATTTCTTTGTTTACATCTGAGACATATTTTAAGAAAAGTATTGTCAAGATGTAGTCTTTGTATTGACTTGGGTCAATGACTCCACGAAACGTATCACACGCTTTCCATACGATTTTATTGACTTCTTGCGATGTTATTTTAGTTGACATATTTAATTGTTTATTGCGTTTAAAATTAGTTGATTTAATCTATTTTCTTTCAGCTCCTCGATTTTTCCTTTGAGCATCTTTTCATTTTTTCGTAACCCTTCAAGTTCTATAATCAGTTGTTGCTTTTTCATAGATGGAATTGGAATATCAAGTTCTAACAGCGTTTTTTTATTGATAGATGGAATAGAAGTTCCGCGCGCTGTTGAAAACAAAAACGATTGAGTTGTTGGTGTATTTAAAAACCAAGAAAGGTATTCCGACATCACTTTAGTAGGATCATTTATACGCGCTATTAGAAACACAGTTGATGCAACTGCCTGTTTATAAGAACCATCATATACAGCTGATAAAAAGCTAGCCCCTTTTGCTATAATTAACACATATTCTTCTCCTTTATACTTGTAATTCATCTGAATTGCGTGACTTTTAATGGTTATACCACATTCACGCTCCAAATCCATATCGTCCAAGGCTTGATTTTGCATATCGCGATCTGAAATTGTTCCTGTGAATTGTAACAATCGGTCGGCTAACGTGCTCTTTCCGTGGTCAATATGTGCAATGATGCAAAAATTACGAATATTCTTCATATAATATATAAGTTCAATCTACAAAGGTAAGCGAAAAAAAAAACGGGATTTGTTGAAAATAGTAGTGATTTGGAAAAAAATGTTTCATTGATTGTCTGGAAGGAAATTTTTTCTGCTAGCCAATTAATGAAAGCGAATTACTTAGACTATTTTGGAACAGCGCATTTAAATGTAAAAATTCATCCAAAACAAAAAAACTCCTACCATTGATTCATCTAACCAATGGTAGGAGTATATTCAGTAAAAAAATATAATCCTCTAATAGAGCTATTTCAATTAGAAATTATACTTTGTCCATGTAAAAACAGATGTTGGACAGCCTGTATTTCCTGATTCTATTTTAGCATCGCTATATCCTGTTACAGGATTAACTTGTTTTCCTAAAACTTGCCCCGATGATAAATTGTTCGTTAGGCTAATCTTTGAAGTAACATCTCCATTTCCTTTTCCGTCTGTAAAATCAATTAAGTCGACAACCGTTCCTGTACCTTTCAAAAGTGCATTTATAACATTTACTTTCGCACTTCTACGTATTTTAATAACATCCTGCATTTTGTTTGTTACATTGGAAACATCGCTGTCAGTAGCATTTGCTAAGCGTAAATCAAATGTTACATTTTTTACTGTAAAATTGGATTGCCCGGGTTGTGTAGGGAAATTTCCGTCTAAGTTACCATCCACTTCCATTCCTCTTGGATCTGATTCTGTGCTTGAATAACCAACTTCCCAAATTCCATACGCGTTTTCCAATGTGCCTGCATAACCTTGTGTAAAGTCAAACATATCGTCATCGCTATTCACAACCAAAAGGTTTTTAACATTGACAGTACCTCCAAAAAATTCTACACCATCATCAGAACCGTAAGGAATATATAGATTTTCAATAACAGTACCCTCACCTACGCCATTTAATGTCAAACCATTGTGTTCAACATCTGCACTTGAACGTGCTCCTGTGTAAGATAAGATCAGATACGTAATTTTACCTGAATTATCGTGAACGTCCGTACCTCCGTACTGGAATGCTGAACTGATTTCAGTACTTCCGATAGTTCCTCCCGAAAGTGGTGCTCTACCGTTGATAATTAAACCACCCCAATGTCCAGGCTCAGCATTGTCAATATCAGCAGTCATTGTAACAGGGTTTTCTGCTGTACCGTTCACATGAATTTTACCGCCCTGTAAAACGAGAATATAATAGTTAAACCCTTTTTTGGCTTTAATTATTGTTCCTGCAGGAATTACCAAATCACCACCATTTTCAACAATTACAGGCCCAGTAATGGTGTAAATAATAGAAGCATCTAAGGTTCTCGTACCAGTAATGCTTCCTACTAATTCACTTTCACCTACCGCAAATTTACAAGAACCATCGTCCTTTTTTGCTTTACCGTTGTAGTTTATGGCTGTACTGTCTGTACAGCCTTCTTTTTTACAAGAAAATAAGCTTGATCCAAGGGCAAAAGCCACTAAAAAAGCTGTTGTTGTTTTTGTTACATTTTTAATTGTTTTCATTTTGATTTAATTTTTAAATTATAAATTATTTGTTTCTATTTTTATTTTAAATCCACTACTATTTTTCTATTTGCAATGACTGATGGTTGCATCAATTTTCCTTTTATTCTTTTTCCATTTCTATCTTATTTTTAGTTAATTCTTTTATCAATTTAAAAGTGTATCAAAGATTAATACTGATACCCAAATTGATGTTCATTCCTTTTTTATATTGACTTAGAATAATTTTCTCGTCGGAAACACTACTTTCTCGGACTAGTGTAAAAGAAGGATTCAACAAGTTTGTGGCCTTTATATTTATTCCTAATTTGCTATTGAATTTGTACGAAAAAATGAAATCTAACGTCGATCTTCCTTTTTCCATAATATCTTTAAATCCTAATGTGCCATTGGTATATATTTTATCGCTGAAATAATTAAAAACAAGCGAAGTCATCAGGCTCTTTTTATCTTTGGAGTAAGTATAGGTTATGTCCATATTCGCAATAAATGGTGATGAGCCAGCCAATCTAGTTTTTCTTTCAGGAGTATTTACCAGTTCCAGTTTCAATTCGGAAAAGATATACGAAGCATTTAAACCCAATGAAAGTTTATTGGAACCGCTTTCTGAGGTACGTTTCTGAGTGTATAAATTCTTTCTTGTTTCAAGTTCTACACCAAGAACATCGGCATGCTTACTGATGTTATCGTAAGTAAGTAATCCCGCCGAATTACCTTTGTATACACGTCCAATAGGATTGATAATACGTTTGTAAAATATCGCAACAGAAACAATTTCTGAGTGACTATAGTAATTATCCCATTTCAAGTCAAGATTATAATTATCGGAAGGTTGCAGCTTAGGATTTCCTTCACTAGCAAAACTTATATCTACGTATTGGTAAGGAGAAATTTCTTTTGATTGAGGTAATGTATATGTTTTACTGGCACCCAATCGAAGCGCGTTTTTATCATTAAAGTTATATTTCAGATTTAAACTTGGTAGATAATATGGTTTCACGATGATGTTCGTATCAATACGGCCAAGTATATTATACGCTACTGTCATGTCCACATAATCAAATCTGAAACCGACATTTCCCACAAGTGTTTTTGTCAATTGGTAAACACCTTCTGCAAAAGCGGAATAACTATTTTTCGATACATTGTATGAATTCGGAACGCCCTTCGTCATCTTAAATCTACCCTCCTGATAATTAGATGAATTATAAACATTATCCAATGTAATATCCGTTTTGGCATACGATCCAGGAGCGGCAGAAAAGTTATACTCAACAGCTTCAAAATCCGTATTGGAAAGATAACCGTTAAATCCGATAGATATTTTGGAAAAATCGCTATTATATGCGTCTTTCAGCTTGTAATCCAATATCACTTTAGAGGAATAATCCTTTTGATATAGTTCCGAGAAAAACCTTTTCTGGCGATTACTTCCCGTTAATCCGTATGTACCATCATCTTTTTGTGAAAGATAATTTTCCCTGCGATCTGGTTCAAGTCCTTTGATAGAATTGTAGGAGAAATCGGCGGAAAGATTTAATTTTTCTGCCAACTTCCAGTTGGATAACAATTGATGTGTAAGAAGCAAATTATCGTTTGCCTGTTGTCTTCTCATATAACCCATTCCTGCTTCGCTATCTTGGAATTTTTCAACATCCTTACCGCTATATTCAGCAATATATTGGTTGTTTGCGTGGAGTAACATGAAATTATATGCAATAAAATGTTTATTTCCTATAGTATATTTTACGCTAGCAAGTCCCAACTGACTGATTGTACTCGAATATCGGCTTCCATGTTCGTCTTGATAAATAATTCCTGCTGTATTGGTATTCCGAACTATTCCTTCCGTATAAGAGAATGCCGTTTTATGAGCAGCTACACCAAAAACAGACAACACATTATTTCCAAATTTGAAACGCTTCCCGCCCGACAGTTTATAACTTTGATTAAGTGGTAATTTAATCAAAGAAGGATCGAGCTTATTAGCAAACTCAAATTGATTAGAAACAGGACGTTTGGCATTGGAAATTCCTAAGTAATTCGTGCCTGAAAGTTTCTGAAACTTTGTTCCAATTACTGAAGTATTAATTCCTGTCGAGATATTCACGCTAAGATCATACTCATTAATCATTTCCTTTGAATTGATATTGATACTGGCGCCACCTACATCACCGCTGTTTTGTGCCGAAAAAACTTTATTGATGCCGATATTTTGAATAATGTCTGTTCCAAAAATTTCAAGTGCAATATTTTTATATTCAGGATCTTCCGAAGGAATAGGCAAACCATTTAACAACGTCACATTATAACGGTCTTCTAGCCCTCGAATAAAAACGTTTTTAACTCCGTCCTGTTTGGAAATCCCTGCTACTTTGGTAACAGCCGATTCGGCATCTCCCACTCCTTTTCGGGACAATTCTTGTGCACCAATACTTTGTGTTGAAATTAGCGCATTTTTTTGCTCTAGCAAAAGGACATTTTCAGATTCGCGATTGGCTTTCCCAACGATTTTAACTTCAATGATATTGGTTTCTTCATAACCCAATCCAATGGCTATGTTCGTAGTGTCTCCAGAACGGACCACAACCGCATTCAAAACAGCTGTTTTATATAAAAAATAAGCGCATTTTAGCTGGTAAGAACCTGTTGGAATCTGATCAATCATAAAATTCCCATCCTCATCGCTCATCGCTCCAATTGACAAACCTTCTATCAAAATGGTTGCTCCAATTAAGGGCTCTTTCGATGTGGAATCACTTATATTTCCTCTAATTACACCTGTTTGACTTAAAAGCGTAGTAGAAATAAGTGATAAAAATAAGGATAATAATAGAGGTGTTAATTCTAGGTGTTTTTGAACTTTTTTTGTTTTTCCGAAACCTTTCATAATAAATTTTAGTTTTATCTTTCGGTACAAAAGTCTCCCAATCTTATTGCGAAACAGTTACACGGGAACTACAGTTTCATTAATTTTTTATGTCGGATATATTACATTTTGAGATGCAACATTTAACACGAAGCGATTGATATTTTGCTGTGTAGATAATGTCTAATCATAAAAATAATTAGTGAGGAACCAATGCTTCAGGATTTCGGAGCTTCCGTAATTTTTTCTAAAGTTGGTTTTAGAACTTTAAGCATTCACTTAATGGTCATCCATATAAGTTGATTACAACACCTAAAATATATTGAATTCCGATAGCAATAACAATAAAACCAATGATTCTTGACAAGGCATTAATACCCGACGCTCCCATAAATTTGACAATGAAGTGCGCACTTTTGAGCATGAAATAAATAGTTATACTCACCAGTATGATGGCTATTATGATTAATAATTGCTCCTGTATCTGATTGTATTCTTGCTGATATGAAATTAGTAAACTAATTGTTCCAGGACCTGCGAGCATTGGAATTGCCAGTGGTGTTAGCGAAATCTCAGAACGATTAAAGGCATCCTCTTTCTCTCTTTGTTTCATTCCTTTGTGCTCTGTAAATTTACCTGTTAATAAAGCAAAACCTGAAGAAGCAATAATCAATCCTCCAGCAATCTTCAATGCATCTAAACTAATTCCAAAAAACAGTAAGATGTATTTACCTAAATAAAACGAAAGTAAGAGAATCACTAATACATAGATAGCGGTATAAAAAGCAATAACACTCCGTTCTTTTTTGGTGTTATTATGTGTCAGCCCTACAAATATAGGAACAGTTCCAAGTGGGTTAATAATAGAGAATAATGCTGCAAAGCTTAAAATTAAAATTTCCATGTTTTTTTTGCAAAGGAACCATCCTTTTTATGAAACTCAGTTACAATAAAATGGCTCTATATGGAATACTGTGGGTAACTACATTTCAACTTCCCGGCAATAAAG
>JBEBRN010000073.1:0-13836 GCA_040394775.1 Taishania pollutisoli | reverse complement strand
TTATTGCCGGGAAGTTGAAATGTAGTTACCCACAGTATTCCATATAGAGCCAAAAATAAACCTAACAATTTTATTTTTAATAAATCTTAATTAATATTGCAAAGTTGAATTTAGGATTTTGTCCTATGTCATGAAATTTATCGTTCAGAATGATTCTTTTATATAGAGCGCTTGTTGTCATCCATATTCTTTCTGCTATTTTAGGAATGGGACCTGGATTTATAATGATTTATATCGTAACAAAAGCTACGAATATGGTGGAGTTACGACATGCGTATGTCATACGAAACAGAGTGCATGTATTTGTGATGATAGGCGGTACCTTATTATTACTGACAGGATTAGCGATGGGCGCAATTATGCCGTATCTATTTCATCAAGGTTGGTACGTATTAAGTTTAATTTTATTCTTGGTTGCCTTAGGATTTGGTCCTGTAATTTTATCGCCTAAATCCAAACCGATTAAAAAAATATTGGAAACCCATCAAGGAGATGACATTCCGGACAATTATTATCCATTAGCGAAAAGTTTGTTCTTTTATGAACGTCTTGAAAATACGCTATTTATCATCGTTATTCTTCTAATGATTCTAAGACCATTCTGAAAGTGTTGCGTGTTGCTGTTCTCACTTCTCTCATTTTACGCTGAGCTATTCGCTATTATTTCTTCAATAATTCAAGATATTTCTTCAAATTCTGCTCGTTTTTCAAATTAAGAATCATCAAGTGGCGTTCATCTTCAATGATTACAAAATCGTGCATATCATCAATAATGGCTATTTTATCTTTCGATAAATTCACGATACAATTGGAAGAGTGAATCAAATGAATCTCAGCGTCGCCTACTACGGCATTACCATTATAGTCTTTTTCTAAATGATTGCTCAAGCTTCCCCAAGTTCCTAAATCTGACCAATCGAAGTTGGCCAATACAACATCCACATTTTTAGCATTTTCCATGACTGCAAAGTCAATCGATATATCTTCGCATACCTCAAAAGCATGTGCTATTTGTTTTTCTTCATCGGGTGTATTGTAGAAGCCATTTTCTACGGAGAACAAATCACACAGTTCAGGTTTGAATTTCTTTAAAGCTGATAAAATGACTTTTGCTTTCCAAATGAAAATTCCAGAATTCCAGTAATAATTACCTGATTTTAAGAAGATTTCCGCTAATTCTCTATTTGGTTTCTCCGCGAAGTTTTTTACTTCTCTAATTTCACCAGAAACAATATCTGCTTTTTCTGCAAATTCGATATAACCATATCCTGTATCGGGACGCGTAGGCTTAATTCCTAAAGTTACCAATCGATCTTTGGTGGCTGCTTGTTTGAGTGCTGTTTTGATAATTTTGAAGAATCGCTCTTCTTTTAAAATTAAATGATCAGAAGGAGCAATCACTAAATTGGCTTCTGGATTTAATGAATATATTTTTGAAGCAGCATACGCAATACAAGGAGCTGTATTCTTACGTTGTGGCTCACATAATATGTTTTCTACCGGTAAATCGGGCAATTGTTCTTTAACCAAGTCCGCATAGAGTTGATTGGTAACAATGAAAATCTGTTCCTTGGGTGATATATGAGTCAGGCGATCATATGTCATTTGAAGTAATGATTTACCTATTCCAAGAACATCTAAAAATTGTTTTGGTTTCTCAGGTGTTGACAAAGGCCAGAAACGACTTCCGACACCTCCAGCCATAATGATACTGTAATTATTGTTCATGTAATTCAATTTCTGTTAATGCGTGAAATGAATATTTTTTATTGGAATTCAATTCTTCGCACAAATATCGTGTTCTTCTCTTCTCAAGGACTTTAAACTGGCGATTTTGATAAGCAAAAATAGCATTTTTAGTCAGGCATTCGATGTTTACCTTATTTAAGTTGTTATTATCGTATTGCTTTAGTGTGCGCATCAGCGATAGGTCAGAACAAGATGCCTTGATTTTAATCAATGAATTTACAAAAGCAGCTTCCACATCTTTTGGTAGTTGACCAAAGTTAATGGCTTCAGAAGATAGCATAGCATACTCTCTTTTCCATTCATCACCATGTGGTTTCACACGCAAACCATACTTTTTAAAGGTAACATAATGAGCAAACTCATGCACAGTTGTAATCAGAAATGAAAATGGATTTAAATTTCCATTTACTGTAATTTGAGTCTCTTTGGTAATTCTATTCACTTTAAAATCACCTAATTTTGTGCTTCTTGGCTTGACAATCTTAAAACGAATAGGATGTTTGAGCATTAATTGTTGCACAAAATACTCATATCCTTCTGGAAGATATCTTCGAAGTGTTGCTAATTCCTTTTCGCTGTTAGACATTTTCAAAATTACTGTAGATACGTATTAGTTACCAAGGGAAAATTCGGGAACGTCTTGATTTCTTAGGTAGATAGTCATTGGTAAGGATTTGGTAAATTTCTTCCCATTCCATCATTCCTCTAATATCTCGGTCATCTATGTAGATATCAGCTAATAGTTTCCTTGGAACTGATGTGTCATACTCCTCTTCAGGGAAATTTTTATTGACGGCGTAAAACTCTACTCCATGTTCCTTGCAAAACTTCACCGCCTCTTCTAACGCTTTCCCATGTCTGTACGTCCATAAAAGTAAACGAAATCCTTCATTTTGAAGACGAATCAAAACTTCAAAAACACGCTTTTTCGGCTTTCCTATGTGAGGATAACCATCTTCTACAATGGTACCGTCAAAATCGATTGCGATAGTCTTTTTTCTCATTATTGGCTTCCCTTTATACTATTATAACGTAATAAATTCGTTTTAATTAATTGAAATATCATATAAAAGTATAAATAATTTTGTAGTGAACAAAAAGATGCTTAATTTTGCACCTCAAAATGAAAACTGTTAATTCCGATTAAAGCAGTTATGTTTAATTACTTTCATTGTCTCGGGACTCAATGAAATACAAGAGTAAAAAGCCACATGGCAGATATTAAAATTATTGATCAGGGTAACCCTGATTTTAACTGGGAAGCATTAGAAAGCGATGGTTATTCCAAAGTTGAACGTGCTGAACTAGGAGACAAGTACGAAAAAACGTTATCCTCTATCAACGAAAAAGAAGTGATAGAAGGGACAATTGTTGCGTTAACAAAAAGAGAAGCGGTGATTAACATCGGGTACAAATCAGAAGGAGTTATTCCAGTTTCTGAGTTCCGTTACAATCCAGATCTTAAAGTTGGTGATATTGTTGACGTTTATGTAGAGTGTCAAGAAGACAAAACAGGTCAATTAGTTGTTTCTCACAAAACAGCTAGAATGCACAAGGCTTGGATTCGTGTGAACGAAGTGCTTAAGACAGGTGAGGTTATCACTGGTTTTGTTAAGTGTAGAACGAAAGGTGGTTTAATTGCAGATGTATTTGGAATTGAAGCATTCTTACCAGGTTCTCAAATTGACGTGAAACCGATTCGTGATTACGACATTTATGTTGGTAAAAACATGGAATTCAAAGTGGTTAAGATTAATCAAGAATTCCGTAACGTAGTTGTTTCTCACAAAGCTTTAATCGAAGCAGAAATCGAAGAACAGAAAAAACAAATTATCTCTGGCTTAGAGAAAGGACAAATCTTAGAAGGTGTTGTTAAAAACGTTACTTCTTACGGTGTGTTCATTGACTTAGGTGGAGTAGATGGATTAATTCATATTACTGATCTATCTTGGGGTCGTGTAAACCATCCAGAGGAAATCGTAGAATTGGATCAGAAATTAAAAGTAGTTATCTTAGACTTTGACGACGATAAGAAACGTATTGCTCTTGGTCTAAAACAATTACAACCACATCCATGGGATTCTCTAAGTGCAGAAGTAGCAGTAGGAGACAAGATTTCTGGAAGAGTTGTTGTTTTAGCTGATTACGGTGCTTTCATTGAAATCGCTCCAGGTGTAGAAGGATTAATTCACGTTTCTGAAATGTCTTGGTCTCAACACTTACGTTCAGCTCAAGATTTCATGAATGTTGGAGATACTGTTGAAGCAGTTGTCTTGACATTAGATCGTGAGGAAAGAAAGATGTCATTAGGTATTAAGCAATTGATGCCAGATCCATGGTCAGGAATCGAAACTAAATATGCTGTTGGAAGTAAGCACACTGCTAAAGTTAGAAACTTCACAAACTTCGGTGTATTCTTAGAATTAGAAGAAGGTGTGGATGGTCTTGTACATATTTCTGACCTTTCTTGGCAAAAGAAAATCAAACATCCATCTGAGTTCTGTAAAATCGGAGACGAAATGGAAGTTGTAGTTTTAGAAATCGATCAAGAAAATCGTCGTATTTCATTAGGGCACAAACAATTGGAAGAAAATCCATGGGATGTGTTTGAAGGAGTCTTTGCTGAAGGTGCTGAACACCAAGGTACGATTATCGAAATGAAAGATAAATCTGGAATCGTTTCTTTACCTTATGGATTAGAAGGAATTTGTCCTGCTAAGCATTTGAGAAAAGAAGATGGATCTAATGCTAAAGTGGAAGATACTTTGAATTTCATCGTTATTGAATTCAATAAGGATACTAAGAAAATCATTGTTTCTCACACTAGAACTTTTGAAGAAGGTACTGATAGACCTGCTACAACATCAACAGCAGCTCCTAAAGCTAAACCTCAAAAAGTAACACAAAACATTGAAAAATCAACTCTTGGTGATTTAGATGCACTATCTGAATTGAAAAAATCAATGGAAAAAGGTAAGTAATTCATTTACTGAATAGTTCTAAGCCGCTTCAACTGAAGCGGCTTTTTTTATGCCCAATTTATACTGTATTTATCAAATTGAATTACATCTTTTTTTTAATATATATATGTACGCATAGTAATATTTAAAATCATTTTTGTATATTTATTGAAAAATATGAACTAATAAAATAATATGAATACTGAACACATTGAATTTGTTGATTATTATATCCGAATGAATTGGCATAAGCTGGCTCGTATGTACAATATTGAAGCCGCTAAACATGGTTTGACTATCTCAACTGGTTATATTTTATTGATAACCGAAAAAGAAGGAATTCCTAGTACACAACTAGGTCCAAAAATGGGCATGGAGCCAACCAGTTTATCGAGAACATTAAAATCGATGGAAGACTTCGGATTGATATATCGTAAACAAGATGGAGAAGATTCTCGTAAGGTGCTTATTTTCTTAACCCCAAAAGGCGTGAAGATGAGGAAACTGACAAAGGCAGCGATTACGGAGTTTAATACTAAATTGAGAGCGAAAGTAAGCCCGACAAAAATGAAAAACTTCTACGACGTAATGAAAACAATAAATGACCTCGCTGAGACTGAATTAGCAAGTCAACGAATTAAAAATAAGAATTAATTTTAAATTATATCAGTAAAAATGAATCGAATTATTAGAAAAGTAGCAGTGTTAGGTTCTGGTGTTATGGGATCCAGAATCGCTTGCCATTTTGCTAATGTTGGTTGCGAAGTGGTATTATTAGATATGGTACCTCGTGAACCGAATGAAGCAGAACAGGCAAAAGGACTTACATTAGAAAGTAAGCAAGTCAGAAATAGAATTGTGAATGATTCACTTCAATTTGCTATGAAGTCAAATCCCTCGCCTATTTATAAGAAGTCTTTTGTAAATCGTATTACGACGGGTAACTTTGATGACGACATGAAACTCATTGCCGATTGTGATTGGACGATTGAAGTGGTAGTTGAACGTTTAGATATCAAAAAACAAATTTTTGAAAAGGTAGAAAACTTTAGAAAAGCAGGAACACTTATTACTTCCAACACTTCTGGAATTCCTATTCATTTGATGGCAGAAGGTAGAAGTGAGGACTTCAAAGCTCATTTCTTAGGAACCCACTTCTTCAATCCTCCGCGTTATTTACAGTTATTAGAAATTATACCAACCGCATCAACGAAAAAAGAAGTAGTTGACTTCTTGATGGAATTTGGTGTTAAAATATTAGGTAAAAGAACAGTTCTTTGTAAAGACACCCCTGGATTCATCGGAAACCGTATCGGTGTTTACTCGATGGCGAAGGTAATGGAGTTGGCTCAGGATTTAGGTTTAACGATTGAAGAAGCAGATGCTTTGACAGGAGCAATCTTGGAGCGACCAAAAACCGGAACATTTAAACTAGGTGACTTAGTTGGTTTAGATACCGCTTATAACGTTACTAAAGGTCTTCAGCAGAATTTGAAAGACGACGAAATGGTGAAAGAATTGAAAGAATCTAAAGTCTTGAACTTCTTAATCGAAAACAAATTCTTAGGAGATAAAACCAAAAAAGGATTTTATTATAAGGAAAAAGATAAAGAAGGGAAGACAAATCGTTTTGCTCTGAATCTAGAAACTTTAGAGTATCAACCATTAGTTCGTGCAAAGATGCCTGTCCTTGAGATGGCAAAGCCAATAGCTGATTTAAAAATGCGTTTGGGTATTCTATTAGCAGATAAAACGAAAGCGGGTGACTTGTTACGTAAGCACTATGCTTCTTTATTTGCGTATGCATCTTTACGTATTCCTGAAATTTCTGATGCTTTTTATAGTATAGATGACGCTATCCGAACTGGTTTCGCTTGGTCATACGGTCCATTTGAAAACTGGGATTTTATCGGTATTGAAAAAGGAATTAAACTAGTTGAAAGTGAAGGATATAAAGTAGCGGACTGGGTAAAAGAAATGGTTGCTGCTGGTAATGAATCGTTCTATAAAAATGAAGGTGGAAAACGTCTTTATTACGACATTGCGAGTAAATCATATAAAGTAATTCCTGGAACAGAAGATTTAGTAATTCTGGATGCTTTAAGAGCTGAAAATACGATTTTCAAAAACTCCGAAACTACCTTAGTTGATTTAGGTGATGGTATTTTGAATTTAGAATTCCATACGAAAATGAATACCATTGGTGGTGGCGTTTTAGAAGGTATCAATAAAGCGATTGACTTGGCTGAAAATGAATACAAAGGATTAGTAATCTCTAATACCGGTGCTCATTTTTCTGCTGGCGCAAATGTTGGAATGATATTTATGCTTGCAGCGGAACAAGATATGGATGAATTAGACTTCGCTGTTCGTATGTTCCAAAATACGATGATGCGTATTCGTTATTCAAACATTCCAGTTATCGTTGCGCCTCATAACATGGCTTTAGGCGGTGGTTGTGAAATGTCTATGCACTCTGATAAAGTAGTTGCTCATGCAGAATTATACATGGGACTCGTGGAATTTGGCGTTGGCTTAATTCCTGGAGGTGGTGGTTCGAAAGAATTCGCTAAGCGTCTTTCAGATGAATTGCATGAAGGCGATATTCGTATCAATCAATTTAGAAATCGATTCTTAACTGTTGGACAAGCAAAGGTTTCTACTTCAGCTTACGAAGCTTTCGATTTAGGCTACTTAAGAGAAGGAACGGACGAAATCGTTGTTTCAAGAGATTACCAATTAAAGCGTGCGAAGCAAGCAGCGTTGGAAATGGCGGACAAAGGATATGTAGCTCCGAAACGTGAGAAGAACATTACTGTTCTAGGTCAAGAGGCATTAGGAATTGTTTATGTGGGAGCACATTCTATGTATTCTGGACATTATATTTCTGAACACGATAAATTGATTTCAGAAAAGCTTGGTTTTGTAATGGCTGGAGGTGACTTATCTGAATTGACAACTGTTTCTGAACAATATCTTTTAGACTTGGAAAGAAAAGCATTCTTGGAATTATGTAGAGAACGTAAAACACTCGAACGTTTAGAAAGTCTTGTTAAGAATGGTAAAATATTGAGAAATTAATAGATGTTAGAAAAGAAAGTGTTTTTGAAATACTTACAATTCTAAATCTCAAAAAAATATAAAAAAAATGGCACAAAACGCATATATTGTAGCTGGCTTTAGGTCAGCTGTAGGTAAAGCTAACAAAGGAGGATTTCGATTCTATCGTCCCGATGATTTAGCAGCTGATGTTATTAAACATCTTTTAGACAGTGTTCCACAATTAGATAGAGCACGAATTGATGATATAATTGTTGGAAACGCAAACCCAGAAGCAGAACAAGGACTTAATGTAGGTCGTATGATTTCATTAATGAGCTTAGATATTGTGACTGTTCCAGGAATGACGGTGAATCGTTATTGTTCTTCTGGATTGGAAACAATGGCAATTGCGAAGTCGAAAATCGAAGCTGGAATTGCTGACTGTATTGTTGCTGGTGGAGTTGAATCCATGTCAATGATGGCAATGGGTGGATGGCGAATTGTTCCAAATGCAAGAGTCGCAAAAACAAACCCTGATTGGTACTGGGGAATGGGATTGACGGCAGAAGCAGTAGCGAAAGAGTTTAATGTTTCGCGTGAAGAACAAGATATATTTTCGCTAAAATCTCATGAGAAAGCAATTGCAGCAATTAAAGAAGGAAAGTTTAAAGACCAAATTGTTCCTGTGGAAGTTGAACGCATCTTTTTGGATAAAAACGAAAAGCGGACAGTAGAAAAACACATCGTTGATACAGATGAAGGACCAAGAGCGTCTACTTTAGAAGCATTAGGAAGATTGAAGCCAGTGTTTGCTCAAGGTGGTTTAGTGACAGCCGGAAACTCTTCTCAAACTTCTGATGGAGCTGCGTTTGTGTTGATGATGTCTGAGAAAATGGTGAAGGAATTGAACCTAGAACCGATTGCACGTCTTGTTTCATATGCTGCTATGGGAGTTGAACCTAGAATCATGGGAATTGGACCAGTTGCAGCAGTTCCGAAAGCGTTGAAAATAGCAGGACTTACTGTAAAAGATATCGACTTAGTAGAATTGAATGAAGCATTTGCTTCTCAATCAATTGCTGTTATTCGAGAGCTTGGGTTAAATCCTGATATCGTGAACGTAAACGGAGGAGCTATCGCATTGGGTCACCCACTTGGATGTACAGGCGCAAAATTATCTGTTCAGATAATGAA
The DNA here is from genome assembly GCA_040394775.1 of Taishania pollutisoli. Taxonomy (GTDB): domain Bacteria; phylum Bacteroidota; class Bacteroidia; order Flavobacteriales_D; family Crocinitomicaceae; genus 40-80. Next base: position 4,891 of record JBEBRN010000073.1, on the reverse strand, counting down.
TGAATTAAAACTCCGCAAACAGAAATATGGTGTTGTTACTATGTGTATTGGTACTGGTCAAGGTGCCGCTGGAGTAATTGAAATGCTATAATATCAAATGTTTACCATGGAAGCTGTCCTTTTGGGACAGCTTTTTTTACGTCCTTAATTCTCGATGATTTTCAAATCATTCAATTGCTGCATCGCTTTATTCATGTTTGAAATCCCTGAAAAAGTAACTTTCAATTTACCATCTTTGTCACTAATTTTACAATTCGCTGGATGTGCTAACACATATTGCAGCATGTGTTGGAATTGTGCCGTATCATAGAATTTAGAACTTGGATTATCGACAAATGAGCAAATCATTTTATTCATTTTAATCACGATTTTCTCAATGGCTAACGATTCTGCAAGCCATCTCAATTCAAACGATTTAAATAATTCATCGGCTTGTTTAGGCAAAGGACCAAAACGATCTTCTAACTCCGTTTTAAACTTCGGCAATTCTTCCGCAGATTTAAGATTGTCTAATTGCTGATAAAGACTCAAGCGTTCATTCACATTGTTGACATACGTCGTTGGAATGCGAATTTCTAAATCCGTTTCTATCGTACATTCTTTAACAAAACTTTGGAAACTGTCCGTATTTCGTTCGTCGAACAAATCTTTAAATTCATTTTCACGCAATTCTTCCATTGCTTCATTTAGAATCTTTTGATACATCTCAAAACCAATGTCGGAGATAAAACCACTTTGTTCACCCCCTAAAAGATTTCCTGCTCCTCGAATGTCCAAGTCTTTCATCGCGATATTGAAACCAGCTCCTAAATCTGAGAATTGTACTAATGCTTCCAATCGCTTTCTCGCTTCGGACGTCATCTCGTGCGTTTTCGGTGCAATCAAATAGCAAAAAGCTTTCTTGTTAGAACGTCCTACACGACCTCGTAATTGGTGTAAGTCACTCAATCCAAAGTTATTCGCATTGTTGATGATAATGGTATTTGCATTGGGAATATCAATTCCAGATTCAATAATACTCGTCGCCACAAATACGTCATATTCTCCTTCAATGAAATCCATCATGATTTTTTCCAAATCCTTTCCATCCATTTGTCCGTGACCAATAGCAACTCTCACATCGGGACAAAGTCGTTGAATCATTCCTGCTATTTCACGGATGTTTTGAACGCGATTATGTACAAAGTAAACTTGCCCATTTCTAGAAACTTCATAAGCAATCGCATCTCTAATCGCTTCTTCGTTATAGGTTATAATCTCTGTATTTACAGGCTGACGGTTTGGTGGTGGCGTGTTGATAATGCTCAAGTCACGTGCACCCATTAATGAAAATTGTAACGTTCTCGGAATAGGTGTTGCGGTCAAAGTCAAGGTGTCGACCGTTTCTCTAAGCGTTTTTAATTTGTCTTTAACAGCGACTCCAAATTTCTGTTCTTCGTCGATAATTAACAAGCCTAAGTCTTTGAATTTCAGCTTGCTTGTAATTATTTTATGTGTCCCTATTAAAATATCAACTTTTCCTTCGTTGACTTTTTTGATGGTTTCACTATTGCTTTTTGTTGACTTAAAACGATTCATGTAATCAATTGTCACAGGAAACTCTTTTAAGCGCTCTTTAAAGCTTCTGAAATGTTGTAATGATAAAATAGTTGTTGGAACCAGAATAGCCACTTGTTTGCCATCGCAAGCTGCTTTAAATGCCGCTCTTACTGCAATCTCTGTTTTCCCAAAGCCCACATCGCCACAGATCAGTCGATCCATAGGTGTAGCTGATTCCATATCTTCTTTCACTGCGATTGTCGCTTTCAGTTGATCGGGCGTATCTTCATACATAAAAGAAGCTTCCAATTCGTTCTGCAAATAGCCGTCAGGTGTATAGGCAAAACCTGGTTGTAACTTTCTTTTGGCGTATAATTGTATTAAATCGAATGCGATTTCTTTGATTTTCGCTTTCGTCTTATTTTTTAAGCTACTCCAAGCTTGCGTACCAATCTTGTTGAGACGCGGCATTGTTCCTTCTTTTCCTGAATATTTAGAAATACGGTGTAAAGAGTGAATACTCACGTAAATAATGTCCCCATCTTTATAGATTAATCGAATGGCTTCTTGTTGTTTGCCATTGATATCGATCGTTTCTAATCCACTAAATTGTCCTACACCGTGATCGATGTGAACGACAAAATCTCCTTTTTGTAAATTGTAAATCTCTTTTAAGGTAAGCGCTTGTTTGTTTTGTGCAAAACCTTCTTTCAATCGGAAGCGATGATACCGTTCAAATAATTCGTGATCGGTGTAACAGATTAATTTTAAGGATGGTATTTCAAAGCCTTCATGAATAGAGAAGGGGAGTGTAGCAAAAACGACGTCAATTTCCATATCACTGAAAATGGCATAAATTCGTTCAATTTGTTTAGGATTATTGGAAAAGATCAAGTTGGTGAATCCTTTCTCTGTGTTTTCTTGAAAATGTTTTCCTATTAATTCGAAATTCTTTTGAAAAGCTGGTTGGGCGTTGATTTTGAATTCTAACGTTAAATCAGGTGTGAAAAAATGCACCAATCCAAACTCGATAACACGTAATTTTTCAATAGATGATTCAAACTCCATCTCACTCAGATAGCGTTCTTGTGGTCGTGATTGATGAATTGTATGGTTGAGCTTTTCGAAAATCGTTTCTGCTTTCTCAAATTCCTTTTTTAAAATGTCGCTAGTTTTATCATAATCTTCTAACCAAACAATACTATCCATTCCGATAAAATCGAAAATATTAGCGTGACCGTTATTTAGAATCGCACCTTGAACATTCGGGATAATATTAAAGAATTGATGGGTCGAGATAGATAACTGATCGACAGGATTAAAACGACGAATGGTATCTACTTCATCTCCAAAAAATTCGATTCGAAAAGGTTCGTCATTGGCAAATGAAAAGACATCTACGATACCACCACGAACAGCAAATTGACCGGGCTCGTAGACAAAATCGACATAGTCAAATTGATATTCGAGCAACAATTCACGAATAAGGTCGATAGAGTAGGATTTGCCCACTTCTACTTTTAAGGTGTTTTCTACGAGCTTTTGTTGGGTTGGAACTTTTTCGACCAATGCCTTTGGATAAGTAACAATCCATGTGTTTTTCCCTTGACTTATTTTCTCTAATACCTCTGTTCGAAGGACAATGTTTGCATTGTCAATTTCGTCGATTTGATAAGGTATTTTATAGGATTCAGGAAAAAATAAGACACGTTTATCTTGTGGGTAAAGGGACTCTAAATCATTGTAAAAATAGGCAGCGGATTCTTTATCGTTTAAAATAAATAAATGATTTCCTGGAATTTGTTCTGCTAACTGTGTTGCCACAAACGGTTTTGCGGATTGATTGATTCCTTTCCAAAAAAGTTTGCTCTTATTTTTGCTTAGCTGTTCAGCAGATGTTTGAATTTGTTCGAGTGAAGAAAGTGTTTTTTTTAGCGACTGAATATCCATTTTTTAAAAATCCCCGTTTATCAAACTGTTTTTAATTCGGCATTTTTAATACATTCCATTACTTTCTCCACTTGATTTTTAGAGCCGGTGAAATAACCAACACGCTGGTGTAATTCTGTCGGCTGTATTTCTAAAATTCGATTCTTTCCATCTGTTGCTAATCCTCCAGCTTGCTCCGCAATAAAGGACATCGGATTACATTCATAAAGTAAACGCAATTTCCCATTTGGTGAAGTGGTTGTCACGGGATAAATGTAGATTCCTCCTCTAATTAAATTACGGTGAAAATCAGCGACTAAAGAACCAATATAACGTCCCGAATACGGTTTTCCAAAGTCGTTATCAAATGATTGACAGTATTTTGTATAATCTTTAATGCCTGGATGACAACTATCAATGTTCCCTTCGTTCATACCATATAAACGACTCTTAATTGGCATTTTCATGTTGGGATGAGAAAGACAAAACTCGCCAATAGATGGATCTAATGTGAATCCATTCACACCATTTCCAGTGGTATAAACTAACATGGTAGAAGAGCCATATAAAACATATCCTGCAACGACTTGTTCTGTTCCTTTTTGTAAAACATCATCAATAGTGGCTAATGTTCCAACTGGTGTAATTCGCTTGTAGATAGAGAAAATAGTTCCAATAGAAACGTTCACATCAATATTGGATGAACCATCTAAGGGATCGAATAAAACAACGTATTTCCCATTTTTAGAATCTTCGTCATCAAAGGCAACAAAATCGTCGTTTTCTTCCGATGCGATGGCACAAACTTCACCACCTACTCGCAGCATTTTAATAAACTGTTTATCGGCGATGACATCTAATTTCTGCTGTTCTTCTCCTTGTATATTAACATTTCCTTCTTCACCTAGGAAATCATCCATCAAACCAGCTCTACGAACGTCTTTAGAAATAATCTTTGCAGCTACAACGATGGCATTCAAAAGTTTCGATAATTCACCTGTTGCGTTTTTGTATTCTGTTTGCCGCTTCATGATGAACTCACCTAGGGTAATGATCTTTTCCATTATAAATTGATTTGATGGTGTAAAAGTACGAATTGCAAATAACAATTGGTGATATAAGCTATTGAAAATTAAAAAACCCTGAGCACGCTCAGGGTTTTTTAATTTTATAGTATTTATATTTTAATAAAGTGCTTGACACTCTTTTTTGAAATCTTCTTCTTGGATTAACTCTTGTCCTTTCTCAAGTATCTTTCTTGCACGATCCACTTGTTTCGCTGCAATCATACACTCTGCTGTTGCGATAATTGCTTCTTTGTAAACTCTTACATCTGCAGCTGAGTTTGAATTGATACTTTCTAATTCTAAAAATGATTTTTCAACTTCTCTCCATATACTAATAGCAGATGATCTATCTTTAT
>JBEBRN010000072.1:0-13986 GCA_040394775.1 Taishania pollutisoli | reverse complement strand
TTGAAAACAGGGCGTGACAACTGAATTTGCATGGAGCCTTCATAAACTCCTTGTGAAAGAATTTTTGATACTTGAAATTGAATGTTGCAATTCAAGCGTTCTTCTAATTTAAAATTATCATTCGTCCATTTTGTATCATTCATGAAGTCTTTCATGACTTCTTCTAATTGATCTAAGATTTCTTTATCGACTGTTGTTACCTCTAGTTTAGCATTGGTAACAATGGAAACTTCACAATTCAATTCTTGAGAAAAAGCAGTTCCGAGAGAAATAAATAGACTTAAAAAAAGGAATTTAAATTTCATAATTATCAAGTATAAAAGCAACAATATCTTTTGCAACTTGTTGCTTTTGTTTTAACTCAAAGCTACGCATTTTATTGTTTCTATCAATTATTTTTATTTTGTTTGTATCATGGCCAAATCCAGCACCTTTATCTTCTAATGAATTAACTACAATAGCATCTAAATTTTTAGCATCTATTTTTGATTTAGCATATTCATCCGCATTTTGAGTTTCTAGTGCAAATCCTAATAGATATTGATTTCTCTTCACACTACCAGCCCATTTAAGAATGTCAGGATTTTTGATTAATTCAATTTGTAGTTCGTCCGATTGCTTTTTGATCTTCTGATCCGCAATTTCTTTTGGTCTATAATCCGCTACGGCTGCTGCAAAAACTCCAATGTTACAATTTTCCCATATTTTTTGAACTTCTACAAGCATTTCAGATGCAGAAAAAATATCGATACGGTTTAAATTTGGATGATTTAAAATCATTGATGTAGGGCCAGTAATCAAATTTACAGTTGCTCCTTTCGCTAAAAAAGCACGTGCAATTTCAAATCCCATTTTACCTGTTGAATGATTTCCAATGAAACGAACAGGGTCAATTTTTTCATAGGTTGGTCCTGCTGTAATGAGCACTTCTATACCTTCTAATTGCTTCGATTCGTTTAGAAAATCAACGACAAAATCACCAATAAATTCGGGTTCAGGCATACGACCTTGACCTTCTAATCCACTTGCTAAGAATCCGGTATCTGCTGGAATGACAATTACACCATCTTTTTCCAACTGTATCAAATTATGATTCGTTGAATGATGTTTGTACATATCCAAGTCCATAGCTGGAGCAACAATAACGGGGCATTTAGCGGATAAATAGGTAGTAGTTAACAAGTTGTCTGATTGACCATTTGCTAGCTTGGATAAAGTATTCGCAGTTAATGGAGCGATGACGAATATGTCAGCCCATAATGCGAGTTCAACATGGTTAGTCCATTCGCCTGTTTTCTCATCATACATTTCTATTGCCACAGGATTCTGTGAAAGCGTAGATAAGGTAAGCGGAGTAATAAAATCACAAGAGGCAGGAGTCATAATTACTTTGACATCTGCCTCTAATTTTTTAAAATATCGAACTAAGCTCGCAATTTTATATGCTGCAATTCCTGCTGACACACCAATCAAGAGGTGTTTTCCGCATAAATTATTTGGTTTCTTCTGGTCTTCTAACATAGATTTTATCTTCCAACATCTCACTCATAGCGATTGCAGTAGCTTTCGGAAGTTTCTCGTAAAATTTAGAGATTTCAATTTGTTCTCGATTTTCAAAAATCTCTTCCAAGTTATCTACTGAAGAAGCAAACTCTTGTAATTTACTTGTCAGTTCCTCTTTCATTTCAGCAGAAATCTGATTAGCTCTTTTAGACATTACTACAATTGATTCGTAGATGTTTTTAGATTCATTTTCAAACTCAATAGTATTCCTTGTAATCGTTGAGCGCTCTGAGTTGGTGTTTTTAAAGTTCATAACTTATATTATATCGATTCTACAATTTTGTTCAACTTGGTATAATATCCTTTCACCTCTTTTAAATAGGTGTTATTTGGAAATTCAGCCACAAAGTTAAGATAACTTTCAATAGCCTTATCAATTCGCTCCTTTTTTTTCTCTTCCACACTATTTAGTGCAAGATAATACGAGTTTTTGACCAATAAATAATACGCTTCTTCTCTATTGAGTGAAGTTGGATATCTTGTTAAGAAGTTAGAGGCGCTAGCTACACCAGCTTTGTATTTCTCCATATTAGAATATAATTTCAAAGCTTCAAACTCTTTTTTCTCAATTTTGCCATAAAGAATATCCAGTAACTTATTACAATCTTCAATGTATTTTGAATCAGGATACATATCTACAAAATGTTGAATCGCATCAATTGCTACTTCCGTATCTGTTTGGTCTAAAGAATAGTTTGGAGAAAGCCTAGAGGCACACACGACAGAATAATACAGTGCTTCCTCTGCCATATCTGAATATGGAAAGCGTACTACAAAGTTGGATAAGAAATAATTTCCCATGGAATAGTCTCCCATAAAGTAATATCCCTTTCCTAGTCTAAAATAGGCAATTTCGCCCTCTTCTCCTTTTGGAGAGTGTTGATAAATCTGCTCGTATAAACCCGTTGCTTTATCGTAACTTCCGCCTTCGTAATAAGTGTCGGCGTATCTTTTCTTTTCAGCGTAGTCATCTTTTCGTAAGATGTCATTGTAGGCATCACAAGCGGTTAATGAAGCCAAAGTGACTAGCAGTATTGATAATTTAAAAAAGCGTGTTAATCCCATAAAACTGTTGAAGAAAAGAAAACGTAAAAGTACAACTAAATATTGTATTACCTAATTCTTAATGTTCTTCCAACTTGAAGTATCGAGTTTTGGCGAATACCGTTTAATTGACAGATTTTGGCAATTGTTGTATTGTTTCTAGCTGCTATTTTAGATAATGTATCGCCAGATTTTACTTTATAATAACCTTTTGAACCAGAAGTAGAAGCAGGTTTTGCGACAGCAGCTACATATTGGGTATTTCCATAAGTGTTGTCAATATCTTCTTCTTCGAGATGAGTTGGAGTTGCCCCAGGGCGTAACGTTCTATTACAAATCAATAAGGTATCTTTTTTAAGTGCTTTTGCTTGAAAATCTATAATCTCTTCTGGATTTATTGACATATCGTAAAAGCGTACTTCAAAATGTAAGTGTGATCCGTAAGAGTGACCTGTATTTCCGCCAAGTCCAATAAAATCACCAGCGCTCACTTCATCATTTGGAGAAACTAAAACTTTAGAAAGGTGTGCATAGAATGTCTCTAAACCGTTACTGTGACGAACCACCACTAAGTTTCCGTAACCTCCAGAATTGTATTTTGCATAACGAACTTTTCCACTCCAAGCTGCTACAACAGTGTCTCCCGTATTTAAATCTAAGTCAATTCCCTTGTGGTAATGTTTCCAACGATACTTATAACCTGAAGTAACCACACCAGGAACAGGCATCACAAAATTGCTTTGTACGTTAAGTTTTAAAGGTATAGTGTCGTGAAAGCTAGAAGGATTGTATAAATTTCCTGTAGTAAAACAGTATTCTGTATTCCACGGTTGAGGATGAGCGATGTTTTTAGTTGCTAAGTATTTCTGCAACATAGGATTCATCACACCATTGAAGGGGATTTCATCCAGATTAACCCATGAGCGATCATCAAAAATCACCATCGTATTTCCATTTTCAGTAACGATTGTATCTATAGGAATTTGCGCGTGAACTTTTATAGTTGAGGCAATAATTAGGATAGATGCGATCAAAAACTTCATAAATGTGTGCTTTTTTATGGTTTAAAGCTTGCAATTTAAACATTTAAATATTAGTAGGAAGGGTATTTGTTTTTAAAATTGCTTAAAAAGTAGAATTTAATTATTATTTAACGTTTTTAATGTCTCTAATGAATAAGTCATACAGGACAGGCTCGTTTGGTTTGACAATATTTAGTAATCCTTTTTTACCATACGCTTCTTCTGGTGGAACTACTACCCACAGACGATCATATTTTGTAACACCAAATAGTGCTTTCTTCAATCCTATCACAATTCCTTGGTCATCAAAGTGAAAATTATAGGGAGTACCGTTATAGTGACTGTTGACGTATCTTGGATTAGAAGGCGTACTGACAATATAGTCATAAATAATTTCGCTGTCTTCTGTCGCTTTTTCCTCTTCTGCTTTTTTAGAATGTGCCAAGGTCCATACTTTAGTACCATCGATAACTCTGTCTGGCTGTACTTCTCCTACTACTTTTACGCGTAGAATATTTACTGCATCTGGTGGGATGAGTCCTTTTATTCCTTCTTTTCCTCTAGCTAATTCACTTGGAATAACGATTTCTGCAAAATCACCTATTTTTAATTTTCTTAAGGCAAAATCCCAACCTTTGGTTTGTAGTTCAAAACCTAAAAGAAAATGTACCCATTTGCGATTAATGATTTTACTTCCATCGACTACAGAACCGTCTTCTAAGAGTACTTCGTAATCTAATTTATAAACGTGTCCATCTTCTAATAAAGCACCTTCGCCTTTTTCAAACCACTTAATAACAATACCATTATCAAATTTTTGTTGATTGATTTCAGGAGTCTTGATGAGTAATTTTTCATTTCGATAGGCTGAATCTTTTACGCCCTTTAATTCTTCAATAATGCCAGTATTTTGACTTTTAGAAGTGGTTAAGGCTGTTTCTTGTTCGTTTTGTTTGACACCTTTTACTTTACATGAAAGTAAAGCAGATGAGATTAATAGGGAAATGAGTAATTTACTTTTCATTTTATTGTAATGAAATTAATTCGATATCGATGATTAAAACAGATAGTGGTGGGATTTTGTCCATGTCTCCAACTAGACCATGTGCTAAATGACTAGGGACAATCATCTTACATTTATCTCCAACCTGCATTAACTTAATTCCTTCTTGAATACCTGTTTCAATGTCTTCTTTGTCAATTTTGAAAAAATCATTTCGGTCTAAATCAGATTGATAGCAATCTGTCCCGTCCAATAATGAAATCTTAAAACGTACTTCGGCCATCATTCCAGATACGGCTTTTGGTCCGTCTCCTTTTTTCACATAAGCAATGCGTAAACCAGAACCGGTTGATTCAAATGTCAGTTTATTGTGTTGGTCCATGAAGAGTTTTATGGCGATGTCTTCTTCCATCGCTAACTCTTTACCTAAGGTTGTTGATTTTTCTTTATTCCACTTAATTTCTTCTTTTTGCTTCGTTTTACAAGAAAAAAGGGTAATTAAAACGAGAAATAGACTAATCTTTATCCAAAAATTCATTGACTTTTTCTTTAAATAACGCAATTGCATCCAAAATATTTCCATCAAATCTTCCTCCAGCAGCGTTTATGTGGCCTCCTCCGTTAAAATATTTTTGAGACAGTAGATTTACTTTGTTATTTGTGCCTTTTGAGCGAAATGAGATTTTAATATATTCATCACCTTCATTAAAAAAGGCCGCTATTTTCATTCCTTGGATAGAAAGTGCTTCATTAACCAAACCTTCAGTATCACCTTTTTGACAGTTGTAATTACTTGCTTCTTCCTTAGAAAGGGAAACGATGGCTACTTCATCGTTGATAACTTCTAGTTTTTCACTTAGTGCAAAACCGCGCATTTTTAAACGTTCAATCGTATTAGTATCCGAAACATTTTCGTGGATTTCATAATGTTTGACGCCTAACTCGAGCAATTTTGCTAAGATAACATGTGTTTTTGCTGTTAATGAAGGAAATCTAAAAGATCCCGTGTCGGTCATAATACCTAAGTAAATTGGGTTTCCAACTTCCAATGTCAATAAATCCAAGCGATTGCTTTTTTCTAGTATTTCATAAATCAATTGACAAGTAGAACATGTTTTTGGAAAACTATAGGATAAATCGACGAAATCATCTGGATTGGTATGATGATCAACCATGATTTTATAAGCTTTTGCAGCATCAAAAAGAGCTCCCATATCTCCGCCCATTCTAGAGCTTCCATTGTAATCTAATGCAAATAGCAAATCAGCAGAATGAAGAAGTTCTTCTACCTTTTCAGGATCTTTTTCATAAACAATGATGTCTTCTGAACCTTTTACCCATCTCAAATACAAAGGAACTTCATCTGGGAAACAGATAACGGCTTCTTTCCCTAGGTTCTTACAAATATTATATAACGCAATACTACAACCAACAGAATCACCATCTGGTGAGCGATGTGCAGTAATAGTTATTTTTTTGGCTTCAATGATTTTATTAATAATTGTAACTTCCATTCTTTGGTTTTAGGCAAAAGTAACTAAGATATTGAAAAAGAGGACAAACTTTGTGTAAATGATCTTTGAACATGTATTATTTTAATAATTCTAGACTTCTTTTAATCATGTCAAGCGCTCTGTCGATAGTTGCCTTTTTAGTTCTAAATGATAAAATAGCCATTCGAATGACAAAACGCCCATTGAGCTTTGTTGAGCTTAAAAAGACGCTTCCATCTTTATGAATGTTCTTCATCAGTTCTTGATTCAACTCATTTTCATTTTCCCCAAATGGATACCAGAAATAACTGACCGATAAATCAGGTGTTGGGCCGACTTTGAATCCCATGTTGACTAATTCTCGTCGAAAGTACTCGGTTAATAGTAATTTTTCCTCCAAACAAGCAACAAACGGCTCTAGTCCATGTAGTTGAAGTGGCAGCCAAAGACGTAAACCTCTGAAATGCTTCGTTAGTTCTGGTGAAACATTCGCAGGATTTATACTTAAATCATCTACTAATGCATCTTGCATATAATTGGCAGTATATAAATTAGAATGCATTGCTGCTTTAGCATCTCGGATTAAAACTGCTCCTAGTCCATAAGGAAGGAATAAGCCTTTGTGTGGATCAATGACTAGTGAGTCAGCTTTCTCTATCCCTTTAAAGGCTTCCTTTTTAGAACTGAGAATAAAAAAACCTCCGTAGGCGCCATCCACATGTAACCATAGGTTGTTTGCATGAGAAATGTCGGCAATTTTATCTAGTGGGTCAATTGCGCCAACATCTGTCGTTCCTGCTGATGCTATGACTAAATAGGGATTTAAGCCATTTGCTTTATCGGCAAGAATTTGTTGTTCTAGATTTTCAGGAATAATACGGTAAGCGTCATCCAATTTCAAATGTCTGATAATAACATCTTCCAAACCTATAATCCGCAACGATTTTTTAATACAGTGATGCGCTTGTTCACTTAAATAGATGACACTTTTCGTGATTTTTTCATTTTTGACACCATATTTATCTCTTGCAGCAGTTAAGGCAATTAAGTTGGATATTGAACCGCCAGAAGCTAAGTTCCCAACGGCCGACTTCGGAAATGAAAAAATAGATTTCAACCAATTAATAACTTCATTTTCAATTGTTACAGCACCAGGTGAAGCATAAAATACACCTGCGTATTCGTTTGATACAGCAGCTATGAAATCGCCTAATGCCGCGGCGTAAATTCCGCCACCAGGAATATATCCAACGTGACCACCCGAAGCAGCTTTTAAGCCTATTTCGTTCACTTGCTTATCGAAAAGTTGTAGGATCTCGTCAATTGATTTTGTTTGACCTTTAATTTCCAATCCTTTAGGCGCCTCTTTTTTTTCTATAAAGGATTTTGCTGATGGTAAAGATTCTATAAATTGATTGGTATAATCGCTTACTTTATTGAGAAGAGCTTCCCGATTAAATTGATTAATTTCCAATTGGTTAGATGTTTTTTCTAAAACTTCTATTTTATTAATTAACTGATCCATCTGTCGTCTAGTATGTTGAAAATATGAAGGATAAAGGTACTTAAATTATCGAAAATAAATGTATTGATAACAATTTAATAGAAGTAGTAAATTACAATTTATTTCTTAAATGTAGTATCGAACACAACCTTTTAAAGATTTAATTCGTTTAGTATATTGAACCATCTAATATTTCTACCACATGAGACAACTGAAAATCACCCAACAAATAACCAATCGAGAAAATGCCTCTTTAGATAAATATCTGGTAGATATTAGTGCTGAGAAAATGATATCAGCGGATGAAGAAGCAGAATTAGCGAAAAAAATTAAAGCTGGAGATACCGTTGCTCTTGAAAAGTTAACACGCGCCAATTTGCGTTTTGTGGTTTCTGTAGCAAAGCAATATCAAAATCAAGGATTGAGTTTACCAGACTTAATTAATGAAGGGAATATTGGTTTAATAAAGGCGGCTGAACGATTTGATGAAACGAGAGGATTTAAATTCATTTCATATGCCGTATGGTGGATTCGTCAGTCTATTCTTCAAGCATTAGCAGATCAAGCAAGGATTGTTCGTTTACCACTTAATAAAATAGGTGTTATTAATAAGATCAATAAAGCTTTTTCAGAATTAGAACAAACTAATGAACGTATTCCTTCTGTTGAAGAATTAGCAGATTTCTTAAATATTACACCAGAAGATGTTCGACAATCACTTTCAAACAGTGGACGTCATATTTCATTAGATGCTCCGTTGTTAGATAATGATGAGAGTTCTTCTAGTATGTATGATATTTTACCAAACACTTATTTAGATGACCCAGAGACAGGATTAATAAGAGATTCACTACGTAAAGACATTGAACGCTCTTTATCCACCTTAACCACTCGAGAGGGAGAGATAATCCGTATGTTTTATGGACTTAATAGCAAGATGCCACTTTCATTGGAGGAAATAGGGGAGAAGTTTGATTTAACAAGAGAGCGAGTTCGTCAAATTAAAGAAAAAGCGATTCGAAGAATGAAACATGCTTCAAGAAGTAAAACTTTGAAAAATTATTTAGGATAAAAAAAGGGTTGTTAATTAGTTTAACAACCCTTTTCTTATTACTATGAAAAATTATTTTACTTCTTCGAAGTCAACATCCGTTACTTCATCGCTTGGATTACCACTGTCTTGCTCTCCTCCATTTTGACCTGGATTCTCAGCTCCACCTTGTGGGTTTGCAGTATTGTACATATCCTGAGATGCAGCTTGGAAAACATTGTTTAAACGCTCCATTGCAGGATCTAGATTTTCGTAGTTCTTTGCTTCAAACTCTTTTTTCAATTCTGCTAAAGCATCTTCAATTGGTTGTTTTTTATCTGCCGGTATTTTATCTCCGTACTCTTTCAATTGACGCTCAGTTTGGAAAATTAGAGAATCTGCTTTATTTATACTTTCAACTTCCTCCATTCTTTTCTTGTCCGCGTCTGCATTTGCAGCAGCTTCTGCTTTCATTTTTTCAATTTCAGCATCGCTTAATCCTGAAGAAGCTTCAATTTTAATTGATTGCTCTTTTCCAGTTCCTTTATCTTTTGCAGAAATGTGCATGATACCGTTTGCGTCGATATCGAAAGTCACTTCAATTTGCGGAACGCCTCTTTGTGCTGGTGGAATATCTGTCAATTGGAAACGACCTAACGATTTATTGTCGTTTGCCATTGGACGTTCACCTTGTAATACATGGATATCAACAGATGGTTGATTATCAGAAGCAGTTGAGAAAGTTTCCGATTTCTTTGTAGGAATGGTTGTGTTGGCATCAATTAATTTAGTCATTACGCCACCCATTGTTTCAATTCCTAAAGAAAGTGGAATAACGTCTAGTAACAATACATCTTTCACTTCTCCAGTTAAAACACCTCCTTGAATAGCAGCACCTAATGCAACTACTTCGTCAGGATTCACTCCTTTATGAGGAGATTTTCCGAAGAAACGCTCTACTGCATCTTGTATCATTGGGATACGTGTAGAACCACCTACTAAGATAACTTCGTTGATATCACTTGTTGACAATCCTGCATTTTTCAAAGCAGTACGGCAAGGAGCGATTGTTCTTTCTACGATAGATCCAATTAATTGCTCAAATTTCGCTTTAGTTAAAGTACGCACTAAGTGTTTTGGAATACCGTCAACTGGCATAATGTATGGTAAGTTGATTTCCGTAGAAGCAGTAGAAGAAAGTTCAATTTTTGCTTTTTCTGCACCTTCTTTTAAACGTTGAAGAGCCATTGGATCTTTCTTTAAATCAACACCTTCGTCTTTTTTAAACTCCTCTGCTAACCAGTCAATAATCACTTGATCCACGTCATCACCTCCTAAGTGTGTATCTCCGTCAGTCGATAGTACTTCAAAAACACCATCTCCTAATTCAAGAATAGATACGTCAAAAGTACCACCTCCAAAGTCGAAAACAACAATTTTTTGGTCGGTTCCTTTTTTATCTAAACCATATGCTAAAGCGGCAGCAGTTGGCTCGTTAATGATACGATTAATCTTTAAACCAGCGATTTCACCTGCTTCTTTCGTTGCTTGACGTTGTGCATCATTAAAGTATGCAGGAACAGTAACAACTGCTTCGGTCACTTCTTGGCCTAAGTAATCTTCTGCTGTTTTTTTCATTTTTTGAAGAATGATTGCAGAAACTTCTTGTGCTGTATAATTTCTATCGTCTATATTAATACGTGGAGTATTGTTGTCACCTTTAATAACTTCGTACGGCAAGTTTTCTATTTCTTTTTTAGCCTCGTCGTAGTTGATACCCATAAAACGTTTAATTGAATAAATCGTTTTACGAGGATTAGTAATGGCTTGTCTTTTTGCTGAATCACCAATTTTACGTTCTCCTCCGTCTGCGAAAGCTACAACTGATGGAGTAGTTCTTTTACCTTCTGCATTGGTAATTACAACTGGCTCATTTCCTTCCATTACGGCAACACATGAGTTTGTTGTCCCTAAGTCTATTCCAATTATTTTTCCCATATTCTTATTTTTGTTTTTTAGTTTAATAACGATTCACTTTT
The DNA here is from genome assembly GCA_040394775.1 of Taishania pollutisoli. Taxonomy (GTDB): domain Bacteria; phylum Bacteroidota; class Bacteroidia; order Flavobacteriales_D; family Crocinitomicaceae; genus 40-80. Next base: position 3,288 of record JBEBRN010000072.1, on the reverse strand, counting down.
GACAATTACTATGCCGTTGGACATTATTTGGAAAATACTGACAAATTAAAGCGAAAACAAAAGGAAACAATACGTTAAAAGTGACAAAATGTCAAAATAACTGACAAAAAATTAGTGAATAAAAAAAGCAGTAGTAAACTTTCGTTCACTACTGCTTTCAAAATGGTATTTTTTATTGATTAAAAGAATTAGCTATTTTGCAAGTAATCTCTTAATACATATTGAAGGATACCTTCGTTCTTGTAATATTCGATTTCAATTTGAGAATCGAAACGAGCAATTGCTTTGAAGTCAATTACTTTTCCAGAAGGGTGAACTGCTTTAACATCCAACTCTTTGTGTGGGGTTAAATTATCTGCCAATCCAGTAATTGTAAATGTTTCAGTACCATCTAATCCAATAGATTGAGCATCTTGCCCTTCTTTGAATACTAATGGAGCGATACCCATTCCTACTAAGTTACTTCTGTGAATACGTTCGTAACTTTCAGCGATAACAGCTTTAATACCTAGTAAGAAAGTTCCTTTCGCCGCCCAGTCACGAGAAGATCCTGAACCATATTCTTTACCAGCTAAAACTACTAATGGTATGTTCTCTTTTTGATACGCCATTGATGTATCGAAAACAGTATCCACTTTTCCTGTTGGGAAGTGAACACTAAATCCACCTTCTTTGTCAGTGATTTTATTTTTGATACGAACGTTAGCAAATGTTCCTCTCATCATCACTTCGTGGTTACCACGACGAGAACCATACGAGTTAAATGCTGATTTTTCAACACCATTTGCGATAAGATATTTTCCTGCTGCTGTATCTTCCTTGAAAGCACCTGCTGGAGAAATATGGTCTGTTGTAACAGAATCCCCTAAGTAAAGAAGTACACGTGCATCTTTAATATCAGTAATTGGTTTTGGCTCTGCTTCTAAGTTCTCAAAGAAAGGTGCTTCTTTAATATAAGTTGAATTATTACCCCACTCATATTTTTCGCTTAAGCTCACCTCTAATTCTTTCCAATCTGTTTCGCCATCAAAAATGACATCGTAGATTTCTTTGAAGTCTTCTTGTTTCACACATTCATTAATAGTGTTTACTATTTCTTCTCTACTTGGCCAAATATCTTTTAGATAAACTGGTTCTCCATTAGGGTCGAATTCGATTGGATCATTTAACAAATCAATATCAACACGTCCTGCTAATGCATAAGCAACAACAAGCATTGGTGACATCAAGAAGTTCATTTTTGTTTGTGAGTGAACTCGTGCTTCAAAGTTTCTGTTTCCAGAAAGGACAGATGCTGCTACTAATTCGCCTTTATCAATTGCTTCTGAAATATGTGGAGGCAATGGACCTGAGTTACCAATACAAGAAGTACATCCGTAACCAACAGTATGGAAACGCAATGCATCTAAATCAGCATTTAATCCAGAACGCTCAAGGTAAGAAGTAACGACTTTAGAACCCGGTGCTAAAGATGTTTTTACCCATGATTTAGTACGGAGTCCTCTTTCAACTGCATTTCTAGCTAACAATCCAGCACCAACCATAACAGCTGGATTAGAAGTATTTGTACAACTAGTAATTGCAGCGATTGCGATACTACCATCTCCAAATAAAAAATCTTGATTATTGTGTTTGATACGAACAGTTTGTAATTCGTTTGCCGTATTTCCACTTGCTACTTTCTCGTAGTTAAATCCTTTTAAATCGACAAGGTCAGATAAGATACCCGATTCTTTTCTATGAGATGTACTTACATATTTACGGCCATATTCACTTTCAAGTAAACTAGCGAATTGCGTTCCTAAATTCTTAACAAATATTTTGTCTTGTGGGCGCTTTGGACCAGAAACTGTAGGTTCAAGAGTAGCAAGATCAAATTCAACTACTGAAGAGTAATTGATTTCTTCCTTACCTGTTCTCCATAACATGTTTTCTTTACAGTAGGTTTCAACAATTTTGATTTGTTCTTCTGAACGATTAGTTGAATGCATGTATTCCAACGTACGATTGTCGATTGGGAAATAGGTAACAGTACATCCAAATTCAGGAGACATGTTTGAAATCGTTGCACGGTCAGTTACTGTTAAGTTATCTAAACCATCTCCGAAAACTTCCACAAATTTACCAACTACGCCTTTATCTCTTAACACTCTTGTGATAGATAATACTAAGTCAGTTGCAGTACACTCGTTAGGAATTTCCCCTGTCAACTTCAATCCAATAACTTCAGGACATGTGAAGAAGATAGGTTGTGCCAACATTGCTGCTTCTGCCTCAATACCACCAACACCCCAAGCAATAACTCCAATTCCGTTTACCATCGGTGTATGTGAGTCTGTTCCTACCAATGTGTCAGGGAATAACCAACCATCACGTTGTGTAATTCCTTTTGCAAGGTATTCTAAGTTTACTTGGTGACAAATACCCATTCCTGGAGGAACAACTGTGAAGTTTGTTAATCCTTTTTGAGCCCACTTTAATAATTCGTATCGTTCTTTATTTCTTTCGTATTCTAATTCTACGTTTTTATCGTATGCATAGTTTGTTCCGTAATAGTCCACTTGTACAGAGTGGTCAATCACTAAGTCTACAGGAATTGCAGGATTAATTTTCTGACCATCTTTTCCGTGACGTACAAACTCAGCTCTCAATGATGCCATATCTACAACAGCTGGTACACCTGTAAAGTCTTGCATTAAGATACGAGCTGGCATGAATGGAATATCTTTATCTACTGGCTTAGGTGTCCAGTTTGCTAACGTATTTACATGCTCTTCTGTAATACTAAATCCGTTGAAATTACGAAGTGCATTTTCTAATAAAATTCGAATACTGAAAGGTAAGTGTTTAATCTTATCCTCTCCAAAATCCTTTAATGAAGTGTATTGGTATGATTTACCATTCACATTCATAGTCTGGACTGACTTTGCTTTTGAATAACCCATAATTATTAAATGTAAGTTTATTGATTTTTAAACCTTTTTATCTTATTTTTTTGACAAACACAAAAGTAGTATTTTTTTGTTATTTATAAAAGGCATTAGTGCTTGAACTTAAATGCTCTTTGAAATGTTTGTAAGTTATGGGTATTTCTATTTAAGGATTATTTGCTTAATAATAAAGTTATTAATACTAAATATATTGTGAATCAATACGATATGAGGGAGTGGTCTTTTTTAAAAAGAAATTATCACGACTTATTAATTGGTGTAAATTAGATTGATTATTAATAAGGATTTTGTTAATGCTTATTTAATTTTTGATTTCCGATCTTCTTTCTTTTGTTTC
>JBEBRN010000071.1:0-14138 GCA_040394775.1 Taishania pollutisoli | reverse complement strand
GACATGAAGCAAGTGCATCTTTTGGAAATGACGGTATTTATATGGAGAAATTCGTAGAAGAACCACGTCATATTGAAATACAAATCGCAGGTGACCAATTTGGAACTGTTTGCCATCTTTCTGAAAGAGATTGCTCTATCCAAAGAAGACATCAGAAATTAATAGAAGAAACGCCTTCTCCTTTCATGACTGACAAGTTGAGAGATGCGATGGGCGAAGCAGCTATTAAAGCAGCAAAAGCAGTAAAATATGAAGGAGTAGGAACAGTTGAATTCTTGGTGGATAAACACAGAAATTTCTACTTCATGGAAATGAATACACGTATTCAGGTGGAACATACGATTACGGAAGAAGTAATCGACTATGATTTGATTAAAGAGCAAATTAAAATTGCAGCGGGATATAAAATTTCTGGAAAAAATTATTATCCGCATCTTCACTCTATTCAGTGTCGTATCAATGCGGAAGATCCGTACAATGATTTCAGACCTTGCCCAGGAAAAATCACTTCTTATCATTCACCTGGAGGACACGGGGTTAGAATCGATACACATGCTTACGCTGGATACGTCATTCCACCGAATTATGACTCTATGATTGCTAAATTAATCGTAGTGGCTCAAACTCGAGACGAGGCTATCCTTAAAATGAAGCGTGCTTTAGATGAGTACATCATTGAAGGCGTTAAGACAACAATTCCTTTCCATCTGAAATTAATGGATAATGAAAACTTCAAGAAAGGAGATTTCACTACGAGTTTCATGGAAACATTCAAATACTAAACAAGCACTAAATAAAAAAAGCTATCTGAGAAGATAGCTTTTTTTGTGGGTTACATTTTCTGTTTACTTTTATGGAATGAACGTTAAGAGATTTATACCGATTACATTTTCAATATAGCCCAAAAAAATAGGCTATTTTCAAATTGTATCGGCATAATACAAATGAACAATAAAACCATTTAATAAATGTGTTTGGTATTACTTAAATGTTCTTCCGAAGCACAGATAAAATCATGTATTAAAACATCTCTCTACCAGAGAAATGGAAGTTTCCTTCAATTGTTGCATTTTCGTCGCTATCAGAACCGTGAATAGCATTTTCACCCACTGATTTAGCGTATTTCTTACGAATTGTTCCTTCTGCAGCATCTGCTGGGTTTGTAGCACCGATTAATTTTCTGAAATCTTCCACTGCGTTATCTTTCTCTAAGATAGCTGCAACGATCGGACCTCTAGACATAAATTCTACTAATTCACCATAGAAAGGTCTTTCCGCGTGAACTTCATAAAACTTTTCAGCATCTGCTACCGTCATTTGTGTTAACTTCATAGCAACGATTCTAAATCCTGCTTCAGTTATCATGTTCATTATTCCTCCGATGTTTCCTGCTTCTACTGCATCCGGCTTAAGCATTGTAAATGTTCTATTTCCTGCCATTTTATTTTATTTTGGACTACAAAGATAATGTAGTTTTATTGATTCAACATCATTTTAGAAGAATTCCTAAAGGATAAGTAAAATTGAGATGAATGATATAATGGAGATTCGTAAAATGAACCGCTTAACTTAACCAAAAAGGTTAAAATTTAATTAATAAAAACGATAAAAATATATCTCAATAATTCAATTTTTATTTATATTTGCTCGACTGCCTATTTTTCTATCACTGAATCTACTATTAATAACTAGTGTAATAGAACTTTGATTGTGTTTTTTCATTTGGAAGAATGAGTTACAAAGTGCACTATAAAATGATGAAAGTGTGAATAAATCCGTAATGTTAAGTTTTCCAAAATCCTTTTATTGTGATACGTTATTTGTGAATGATATTAAGGATATACTTTCTATCAATTATTCAAATCCATTAGAATTATCTTTTATCAATACGTTTTATAAATGTGCTCATGGAATGAAAAATTCAGGGTAGCATCTATCGCTTCTCTGTCTTCTTTGTAGTGTATATGATATGATTCAAGTACAATTTCAAACCACCTACATCCTCTTAAAAATGAAAATAATTTAAATTTAATTTATGAATCTCTTTACTTTGAAAAAAACGTTGCTCTTGATAATGGCATTTTCGTTTTCTACACTTGCCTTTTCTCAAGTGCAAACGTTAAGTAATTTTAAGACTACAAGAGCCTCTGGTGAACCTCCTGCTGTTTTTAAATTAAGCTTTGAAGAAACGGTCCAAAAAGCATTGCTGGAAATAACAGCCCTAGATGAAAAAAATAAGGAAAATTATGCACGATTAACCGCTTATCATATCAATAAAATCTTAAAATCAGGATATGTACTGTATGGTGATCCGATGACTGCTTTTGTCAATAAAGTGGGAGATAATCTTATTAAAAATGACGCAAATTTACGAGATAAAATACAGTTTTTTGTCTTGAAAAACAATATGACCAATGCTCTTTGTACGGAGCCTGGTATTATTTTCATCACGACGGGTTTATTGGCGCAAATTGAAAATGAGGCACAATTAGCATATGTGATGTGTCATGAGATAGCCCATTATCAAGAAAAACATTTACAATACGCCTACAAAGAAGAACACCAAAAGAAAAAATCGAAACCAACGGAAGTGGAGGCAGCGGATTCCTATAGTGATTTAGTGATGCTTTCAAAAGATCATGAGTTTGATGCTGACGCGAGAGCGCTTGAATTATACTATGAAGCAGGTTATGCGGTTTCTGAAATAAACACCGTTTTTGATGTGTTGATGTATTCTTATTTACCATTTGATGAAATTCAAATTGGCAATGATTTTTTCGCAAATGACGCAGTGTACATTCCACAATCTTATTTTCCTGAAAAATCAAATCCTATTAAAGCTTTTGAAGATTACGATGACACCAAGAGTACTCACCCTAATATCCGTAAACGGAAAGAAGCAATCTTGGTCGAGTTGAAGGAATATAAAAATTGGCAAGAGAACATTCGCTTTTTTGACGAGATTGAATTTAAGAATGTTCAAAATATGGCCCGTTTTGAAACTGTTCGTGAAAATGTAGTATTGGGAGAATATATTGAAGCGTTGTATGGTATTTATATTCTTGAAAAAAAGTTTCCAAAAAATGAATATTTAGAAACTACTCGCGCTATTATTTGGTCGTATATAGCCCAATTGTCTACTACGGGAAGTACCAGTTCATTGACTTCTAACTCGAGTAAGGTGGAAGGAAATATCTCTATGTTATATGGCTTCTTTAAAAAGCTAAACAAACAAGAATTAGCTTTATTAGCTATGCGAGAAGTGGAAGATATTTATCGTGCGTTTCCAAATATTTCGGTTATAAAAGAAGTGCGAGAAGCAACCATCAAAAATATGGCGCATATTAAGAATTTTAAACTAAGTAAATTAGAAGAAATTAGTTATTATGAAGCGTTAGAATTACGAGAAAATAAAGACACGTTGATTACCCAAATTGACACTTTGAACTTAGAAAATGAAACTAAATATGATCGCATAAAACGCATGCGTATAAAACAAAGTTCATCTCAAAGTCTCACCGAACTTATCGATGATAATTTCGCTTACTTTTTATTATATGATTTAGTGTCAGCGGATGACTTTAACAAAATCTATAACGATGAAAATAAAAAAATGAGAAATAATCAATCGTCTAGTAATACAACGGCTGTTTCCGATAAAGAACGGTATAATAATAAAGAAATCATTTTGATGACCCCTTATTTACAGGCATCGAAAAAGGGAATTTATGATGTCGAACAAACGATTAAATTTAATGAGATTTACGAGTCAGAAGTTCGAAAGCAAACTAAAAAGAAAAACTTGTTGAACTTTAATTTTGAATTAAATGAAAATTTTACAACGGAGAGCTATAATGAAATTAGTTTATTGACGGATTATTATCTTTTTCTGGTTAATTTGAAAGTAAATATTTCTGCTGCCACCTTTATTGATAAAGAAGAATTCAACACCTATCTATCTAAACATGATCATTCTTTTATGGTGTTTATATTAGGAGAAGCAACCTCTAAATCTTTCTTAAAACATCGCTTGAAAGGTAAGGCACAATATATAGATATAACGACTGGTGAAATCTACTTATCAAAAGATTACTATGTCAATTATAGAATTAACAAGGCGTCGGTGGGTGGTCTTGTATATCAAATGTTCTCAAAATTTTAATCGTTTAGATATGTCAAAATTTACACTATATATTATCGTATTTCAACTGATGCTCGTATCTACTTTTAACAGTTTTGCTCAGAAGCATTCTTATTTTTATAATCAAAAAAACAGTTTTGCAATTCGCGCCTCTATCAATCCAAGATTGATTCCAATGTCCAATAATAGAGGCGACGCTCTTGATGGAGGAACCTATTTTCAAGGATATGATAAAAACAACAAGCGTGTTCGAGGAGATGAGAAAGTGAATCTAATGTTGAATTTATCTTATGGAAGACTCTTTGGTGGTAATAAGATTATTGGTGCGGAGTTTAATTATCAAAAGCATCATCTAACGGTGAATAGAAAACTGTTTGTGGACAACGATAATATTGATCCGGATAGCTATGAGAAAAAAGGAATTCCTTTTCTTTCTTCCAGCCCTATTTTTAATGTGTATGATATAAATGTGTTTTTTGGACACTTCAAAAAGTCCGCATTAGCACCCAGTCAACATCTTTTTCAATATGGTTTTGGTGTGCGCATGAGTTCACTCAACACGAAACAAAATTACCGAATGGATGCAAATACACCCATTACGGATCTTTCCAAATTTGTAGAAGGACCAGATGACAATTATCTTTCACTACGATTTACGTTTAGTTATACCTATCGTATTTTGTTGACTAAAAATTTAAATCTGGACCTTGGTTTATCTACGTGTGTGGGATTATCTTTAGTACAAGGTGGTTTATATACGTTTAATGAAAACGAACCGATTTATAATAAATACTATATAGAAACACGCCTTAAATTCGAAAATTTCATGAATATTTTATACTTCCGATCAGGGTTGTCTTTCGATTTTTAATAATAACTAAATAATAAATAATAAATAATATGAAAAAAATAAATTTATTTGTTCTGGCAGGATTGCTATTTATTGCTCCTGCTATTAAAGCACAAACAGTAAGCAATGAAGTGGTAGCTAAAAAATATGGAAAAATCTCTGCTTATGGAGTTTTGGGTGGTAAAAACGTAGGGTTTATCGGGAATAATGAAGTAATGGATATGGGAAAAAACTCTTATAAAGTTTTCCAAGGAACGAAATGTGTAAATGAGAATTTTTTGAATGGTACTATAGGAGCAAAAGACGAGGTAGATTTTCTTTTTAAGCCGGATGGAGTGTTATTAGCGAGAGTCGATAACTCTTTAGAAAAAGCACCTATTTATATTCAAGCTTTTGATAAAAACCTAAAAACGAGTAAAGCACAAAAAAAGGTGGGAGAATTAGGTGTTACATTAAACGCATCTTCTACTGGGAGTGGTGTTTCGATTAACAAAAGAAATGTGAGTATAGAAATTGTTCAAAATGAAAAATCGGGTAATATCCTACTTTATTGTAGTGTTAATACTAAAGGCGAAGGCTCGAAAATTTCACCAGTTTTTAAATCAAAAAGTGCATCTGCTTCTTATTTCAAATTGATTGTTTTGGATGAAGAATTGAATGTCATTAATACCTATGATCAAGAAGCGAAGACCGTGAGTGATATTATCACATTAACTTCTCCTACCATTACAGCTAATAATGATGTGTTGGGTATTGCTTCTGAAATTGGTGATAAACAAATAAGTTCCATGCAATTAGTCCATTTTTCTAAGGACGGAGAGGCTGAACATTTTGATATCGAGTCTGATAAGGGGAGTGTACTTTCTACCAAAATTAGCACTAATAGCGTAAATGATAAGGTAGTCGTTTCGATTCTATCAGCGAGTTCTGAAGAGGATTATAAAAAATGTGTGCTTGGAGTCTATAATTACAATCTTACCACCAAAGATTTTGATAGAGGAGCCTATGGACTGGATGTTGAAAATCTAAATGCAAATTCATTTCATAATTTTAAAACCTTCAATATTGATGATATTACTATCTTGGAAGATGGATCAGTTTTATTTATGTTATATGGTACAGCGGATATTTATGACTCTGGAGTTCTCCTTTATAATGCTAGTTATGGAATGATTTTCGTTAAAATTAACAAAGATGGAGACTTTGAATGGGTAACCGCTATTGATAAACGAGATAGAGGATATCATCTGGTGAATGACATGAATGACTATGTAAGATATTTCAATGAAGATGGAAATTTGGAACTCATTATGAATGTACATGGAGTGACATTTAAGGAAGGGTCTTATAAAATACCTAAAATGAAATATATTGACGGAACAACAGCACCAGTACTTAATAATATGGCTTCTGGTATGGTAGTAAAAGTTGTACTTGATATGACTTCTGGTGATTATCAAGTAAATAAAACTAATCTTCTTTCAAAATCTATAACAGGATTGTATTTAGGAGAAGCTCAAAAATTAGATGAGCCAGGAAAATATTATTTACGCTTCCTAAAATCGAAAGAACAATATAATGGAATAATTGATTTTAGAGATTAAGAGTACTATAGAATACTATTCAACAAAACAAAAAAGCGGCTCATTGAACCGCTTTTTTGTTTTACTATATCGTTTCTTATCGCAAGGCTTGCGTTAAATCATCGATTAAATCCTCCGCATCTTCTACTCCAACACTCAGACGAATTAAGGTATCAATGATGCCTATCTTTTCACGTTCGGCTTTTGGAATTGCAGCATGTGTCATGGTTGCTGGATGGCCAATTAAGGATTCAACGCCACCTAAAGATTCGGCTAACGCAAAAATCTGTACGTTCTTTACAACGGCTAATGCATCGTCTAATTGATTTCCTTTTAAGGTAAAAGAAAGCATTCCACCAAAGCCACGCATTTGACGTTTTGCCACTTCGTGATTTGCATGACCTTCAAATCCTGGCCAGTACACTTTGTCTACTTTTGGATGTTTCGCTAAGAAATGTGCGATTTTAGCTCCGTTTTCGCAATGTGCTTTCATGCGCAACGGCAAGGTCTTGATTCCTCTCAATACTAAAAATGAATCCATTGGTGCTGTTACCGCTCCCGATGAATTTTGAATACGGTACATTTCCTTTGCAATTGAGTCATCAGAAACGACTAAAGCGCCCATCACGACATCCGAATGTCCGCCTAAGTATTTAGTCACAGAATGCATCACAATATCGGCTCCTAAATTCAAAGGATTCTGCAAATAAGGTGAAGCAAACGTGTTGTCAACCGCTAACCAAGCATTTGCTTTTTTAGCAATCTTCGCTACACCTTCGATGTCGATAATTTTCATCGTCGGATTGGTCGGTGTTTCTGCCCAGATTAATTTGGTATTACTCGTCACCGCCGCTTCCACTGCGTTTAAATCCGTCATTGGAACGTAATGAAAAACGATTCCATATTTCGCAAAAATAGTATTAAAAATACGGTATGAACCACCGTACAAATCATCAGTAGCAATGACTTCATCACCTGGATTCAGCATTTTAATAACACAATCGATAGCGGCTAATCCAGAACCAAAACAAGCGCCGTATTTTCCGTTTTCTAAAGCGGCAATACTTCTTTCTAATGCCGCGCGTGTTGGATTTCCTGTTCGTGAATATTCGTATCCTTTGTGAATGCCAATACCTTCTTGAACGTATGTGGATGTTTGGTAAATAGGCGTCATAATAGCTCCCGTTGCGGGGTCTGGTTGAACGCCCGCATGAATTGCTTTTGTCGCAAATTTCATTTTACTGTAATCCTTCACGTTTCTATTTTGTAATTTGAATGTTCAATTCTTTTAATTGATCATTGGCTAACGGAGACGGCGCATCAATCATGACATCTCTTCCCGAATTGTTTTTCGGGAAAGCGATATAATCTCTAATTGATTCGGTGCCATTCATCGTTGCTACTAATCGGTCTAAGCCGAAAGCTAATCCACCATGAGGAGGAGCGCCGTATTCAAAGGCATTCATCAAGAACCCGAATTGATCAGCGGCTTCTTCTTTAGTGAATCCTAATAATTCAAACATCTGCGATTGTAATGCTCTGTCGTGAATACGAATCGATCCACCGCCTAACTCGACACCATTCATCGCTAAATCGTAAGCGTTTGCTCTTACTTTTCCTGGTTCCGTTTGAATCAAGTGAATATCTTCTTTTTTCGGAGACGTAAATGGATGGTGCATCGCAAAAAAGCGGTTGGATTCTTCATCCCATTCTAGCAATGGAAAATCCAATACCCAAAGTGGTTTGAAATCATCTGGTTGACGTAAGTTTAATTCCGTTCCTAAATGTAAACGCAAGTCGTTCATTTGCTTACGAACTTTATCCGTTTCTCCCGATAAAACTAAAATTAAATCGCCTTTTTCAGCACCTGTTTTTTCACCCCATTTCTGTAAATCTTCTTCGGTGAAAAATTTATCAACCGAAGATTTGATGGTGCCGTCCGTGTTGAATTTTGCATAAATCATTCCTGAAGCACCCACTTGTGGACGTTTCACGAAATCTGTTAAAGCGTCTAATTGCTTCCGTGTATATTCTGAACAACCTTTTGCGTTGATAGCGATAACCTTCTCAGCATTGTCAAAAATCGCAAAACCTTTTCCTTGTGCGACTTCGTTTAATTCTACGAATTCCATTCCGAAACGAATGTCTGGTTTATCCGATCCATATTTTTCCATCGCCTCCGCATACGTCATTCTTGGAAAATTGCCGTTAAATTCGATTCCTTTGATTGTTTTGAAAAGATGTTTAATCAATCCTTCAAACATGTTGATGATATCTTCTTGCTCCACAAACGACATTTCGCAGTCAATTTGTGTAAATTCCGGTTGGCGGTCAGCGCGTAAATCTTCGTCACGAAAACATTTTGTAATTTGATAATAACGGTCAATTCCCGAAACCATCAGTAATTGTTTGAAGGTCTGTGGTGATTGTGGTAAAGCGTAAAATTGTCCTTCGTTCATACGAGAAGGAACCACGAAATCTCTAGCTCCTTCAGGTGTAGATTTGATTAAGAAAGGCGTTTCCACATCCATAAAACCTTGATTGTCTAAATACTTCCGAGTTTCTAATGCCACAGCATTCCGCATTTTTAATTTCTCTAAAACAGGATTGCGACGAATATCCAAGTAACGATATTGCATGCGTATGTCATCACCACCATCTGTTTTATCCTCAATCGTAAAAGGAGGTGTTTTTGCAGTGTTCAATATGGTTAATTCCGTTACTTCAATTTCGATTTCTCCCGTTGGAATGTTCGTGTTTTTACTGGAACGTTCAATGACTTTTCCTTTCGCTTGAATGACAAATTCACGACCCAGTTTTCGTGCTTCTAAACATAATTTTTCGTTTGTCTCCAAATTGAAAGCCAACTGCGTAATGCCGTAGCGATCGCGTAAATCAACGAAGGTCATTCCGCCTAAGTCTCTTGATTTTTGTACCCAACCAGCCAAAATTACTTCTGTGCCAATATCTGAAATGCGTAATTCACCGCAATTATGAGTTCTATACATGTGTTTGTAAAAATTAAGAATAACAAAAATAGCGAATTTTTTGGTCTATTTTTTAGATATACGTTTTTAAAATAAATAAGCGATTTAAAACGATTGGTTTTAGCGGAATTGTAATCAAATGAAACTATCAAACTCGAAACAGACTTGAAATATCACTATCTGTTCCGATTATTAAGCCAAATCCTTTCGTTGATTCATTTGGTCAATAATCTCAAAAATTCGATCTGTTTGTTGGTCATTGAATACACCATCGATACCTTTTGAATTGAAGTTTTTAAAAGGTGCTTCGTATAATTTATTTGGATCTATTTGACCATTTTTCGTTAAGAACTTTTTGATGGTATCTAAAAACTGTATTTGTACTGAGTTTAGCTGATTTGCGTTGATGAAATCTGCAAATGCTTGATTCACGCTTTCTTCGGATAAACCGAGTAAACTGATGATAAAATTCACTAAATTTAAACCTCCTTTTTTCTCAGAATCAAGACTTTCCTTAGGGACGCCATTTGAAATGAGTAAGTCTTCAAGCGCCTTTAATTCAGCTTTGGTAATTACTTCTCCTTTTCTTATTCTGGAAATGGTTATATGATTATTATTTTCACGAATAATTTCTTCTAAACGATGAATAGTACTCGGAAATGGCGAGATAGCTTTGTCTTTTGCTTCTCCTATTCCTTCTTTCACATCATATAAATTGTCTTCGAAGTCACTCGTCACATATCTTTGGTCTTCCGCATCTATGTATTTCATCAATTCACGAAGATTCAAGCGAATGTTTTCTAAATGTTTGATACCGTCGTTCTTCCAAAATTCTTCTGATAATGGTTGTAGAATAATACCTTCTTGCTTTTTCACTTCTGGAATGGTCGTTTTCTTCAATAGCTTCTTTGAAAGTATAGCTACTTTGTTAATAGGGATTTGTAATTGGGAAATAAATTCTTCTGTAATGGGTGTTTCGATTCGCCTCAGTATCAATGTGTAGAGAAGTTTGTCGTAAAATCGTGCTAAATCAGATTCCTCTCTACTAGGTCGAATCAATGGCGCTAAAATATCCGATATATTCTTTACCTCTTTTTTATCCAAATGATTCCACAATTCTCGGTTCTCTGAGCCATATTCAAGTACCGTTTTTAGTTTCATGCGAACATCAAAACGACTTCGATCTAACTCTTTTATTTCGGTATGTAATTTATTTAACAATTCACTTCTGTATGCTTGTAATTCCTCATTTTTTTGGAACTTCCCATCTTTTAAATAGTGGGCTAATTGCAAACGGAGGTTAAATACAATTTCCGTTAAGCTCTTTTGAGACGTTCCTTCAATTCCTTTTGGATTCTCATCGAAGAATTCAAAATTACCACACAAATCAAAGATTAAGAAATGGGTTTTATCTTGTCCTTCCCCAAATAGATTAGGACGCAAACGCGAACCACGACCAATCATTTGCCAAAATTTAGCATACGATTTTACGGGTTTGTAAAATACCAAATTGACACAGGAAGGTGCATCAATTCCCGTATCTAACATATCGACAGAAATAGCAATTTGTGGAAGTCGATCTTTTTCTTCATCACAGAAACGTTCAATAAATTCCTCTGCTTTTGGTTCACCATGTGTGATAACTTTCACATAATCGTTTCCATAAAATTCCTTGTCTAATTCAAGAAACATATCTTTTAGAAATTGGGCATGCAATCTGTTTTTAGCAAAAATGATGGTCTTTCCAATTTCATCGCCACCTCTTTTCTTGATACTTAATTCGACTATTTTCTGTAAGGTTTTGAGCGCCGTATCTTTGTTAAATAACCATTGATTCAATGCAGTACTGTCGACCCACTCGTTTCCTGTGGCTTCTTCGCCATCCAAAATTTCTTCTTCAAACTGCTCTTTTTCTGCATCTGATAATTCAGCATATTTAATTCCAGCGCTTAGAAACTTAGTCGACATTTCTATCGTTTTGAATGGAACTAAATGGTTGTTTTCTACGGCTTCATCAAAAGTGTAGGCATCCGTAGGTGATTTATCGGGTAATCCAAAAGCTTCATACGTATTGCGGTCAATTTTGTCGTGAGGTGTGGCGGTTAAACCAAGAAATAATGAATCAAAATAGTCAAAAATAGCTTGATATTTTTTATAGATGGAACGGTGTGCTTCATCCACAATAATTAAGTCGAAATGACCGACACCATAAAATCGTTTATCCTTTACTTTCGAACCGTCGATTAATCCCATCATGGTTTGATAAGTGGAAAAAGCAAACCTCGCTTCGATGTTGTCTTTTTCTTCTATTAGGTTAACGCTTTTATGTTCTGGCAATAGCTTGACAAAGTTTCTTTTTGCCTGACTGACCAAACTTTTACGGTCGGCAAGGAATAATATTCGTTTTGCCCAATTCGATTCTAACAGTAGTTTTGAAAAAGCAATAGCGGTTCTCGTTTTTCCCGTTCCAGTGGCCAAAACAAGTAATGCACCTCTATTGGTACCAATGAGTTTTCCATCTATTTTATCCGTACCAGCAAAGTGCTCTGCAATACTTTTTATGGATCGCATTTGGTAAGGTCTTCCTGCAATTAAAGTGTCGATGGTTCCGTCTCTAATATCTTTACGATGTGTTCTGCGAAAGAAAAGGGTTTGTAATTCTTGTTTTGTATAAAACCCGTGAACAGAACGAGCTGCTTTGTAAAATTGATCGTCCCACAAATATATTTCATAGCCATTGGAATAATACATTACAGGGCGTTGACCGTACATACGTTCTAAACTATCAGCGTATAATTGTGCTTGGTTTTCTCCTTTCGAAGCACTTTCCATTGTTTTCTTGGCTTCTACCAATGCCAATGGATTTCCATTGTCGTCCCAAAGGACATAATCCACATAGCCTGTTTCAGATTTGTTGGTGGATTTTGGCATAAACTCTACCTTGAACTCTTTGTCCTTTGCACCATTCAAATCCCAACCAGCTTCGCGTAGTGAAACGTCTATGAGATACTTACGTGTTTCTTTTTCATTCCTTGGATGAACAATTTCGTCTTGCTCCGTTGCTTCAATTTTATTCGCCACTATTTGTTGTTGAAGAGCTGCAATTTTATGCTTATACAACTCATTTTCTTCTTCTAGTTGGACGTTTTTTTCTTGTATTTCTTTTAACGAATCTTGAAAATGATTGAGTTCTTGATTCAGTTTATTTTGAAGTGCCTCTAACTGTTTTTTCGAAAGTGCTGCTTCTCCTTCTTTTGGAACGAGTTCCCAATCGAAAACTCCGGGTAAAGATTTCGTTGTTTGACTGTACGATTTCGCCAACCATTTGGTGAAGTAATAAAGATTTGAAATAACGTTATCCGAATCAATTGCACTGACCGATTTATTGTGAATGGCTAAATTTCCTACTTTTCGGATAAGTTCAATTTCATTGTAAAATTTATCGGGAAATTGATTTTTGAAATGATAATTCTTTATTAATGAATTGAGTGAAGTATCATACGGTAATTCCAACTCAGCATCATGTGTGTACATCCAATTTACAGCCAACTCAAGCGCCATTCGTGCATAGGTTAACGACGTTCTAGGGTCGGTAATTACCAATTGCTCTGCTTTCCTTGCTCGTTGGAACAATTCGGGCCACTCTTGTTGTAAAAACTGAAAGTTTGTAGTCATAATATTGTTATTCGTTCCATCTTAATGCTGTTTATTTGAGCATTTTATTTTCACAATTATCACTTTCAAATTTAGAAAATAACTATGCAACACATCTGCATAGGTAACTTAATTCACTAAATATCAATAATCAAGTCCGTTAATTTAGTAAAATCATCTTGAACAGTATCAATTCATGAAGTTTTATCACCATTTATTCTATTAGTGCATGCATGCATGCATTCATTATTTCTTCTTCCACCAAGTTTATTTATACCAACTCCCCTTTAAACGCCTTCTGCAACAAACAATTAAACAAATCCTCACTTTCTTTTAGCTCTTGCTTTGCCAATTCCTTTTGTTGCTCGATTAAAGCGACTTTTTCAGCGAATTGGTTTTGGAGATGTAATGGTACTTCAAATACTTCAAGTTCAGAAATTTGTTTAGAATTCAAATGAGGTTGTCCTGCTCTTCTTGTTAAGGGTTCTAAAATAGCTTTTCCAGCTTTTGTGTTTAATAAAAAATTGTAAAATGTACTATAAGGTTCATCGATTACAATTATTAAATCAAACCCTCCATATGCATCTTGATATTTATTTGGAATTCGACAGCAATCTCCTGTGTTTGCGCCACTTCTTACCACTATCAAGTCACCTTCATTAAGCTTGCATTTTTTGATTTTTGCTGCTTCTTCATTTGAAATATAAACCATTCCTTTTAATGCAACATCTCCATTCTTAACATTGGTAGCTCTGATAAAAGGAATTCCTTCTTTTGAATATATTGGTGGCGAACTTGTACCATATCTTATAGAGTTAAAAACAGAGTCAAATTGGACCTTATCCCATTTTTTTTGATTGTTTACAAAATCCCCAAACATATCCAAGAAAATAGATTGCGCCAAGGCATCGTATTCTTTTAAG
>JBEBRN010000070.1:0-14380 GCA_040394775.1 Taishania pollutisoli | reverse complement strand
ACTATTTTAGTGATAGAATTAAATAACAACTTGACACAGTTCATTGAACACTCCCCTCATTATATTAATCAGAGCTATATTAAGGTCTATTTTTTTCTTTTTAGACTTATATAATCTTTCAATCTTAAACAACCGAAACAAATCGTATATTTCGTATACAAGTAACAAACCCATGAATATTTTAAGTATAATTAGCTTCATCTTTTAAAATATAGGTCTATTAAAAGTAGCGAAACCTTTGAATCCTACTTCAACAAATCAAATCCCGTCATATCTATCTCAAAAATGTCGATATTAGACTTCATTCCTACTATGATTTGAGCGGCAAACATCGCTTTATTCAAATGGGGATAATATTGAAAATGCGTATCGTTATTGACTGAATTAAAAGCAGGTCCAAGATTAATTGGCGTTGACCAATTGTTACTTCCTAGATTTTTGGAGACAAAGATATCATACCCACCCATTCCAAGATGTTCGTCTGAACTGAAAAACAAATAGTTCCCATCAGGAGTGATAAACGGCGTGGTTTCATTTCCAACCGTATTAATTGAATCAGACAGCGCAATAGGTGCGCCCCAAGACCTACCCACTTTACGAGACATATAAATATCAGAACCTTTCTTTAAATTTCGATCGGAAACAAAATACATGGTATTCCCGTCTGCTGTAACAGTTGCACCAGCATCAAACCCCATGGAGTTCAACACTTCTGTTGTAGAGGACTTTGGACTTCCCCAAACTTCTTTCGCGTTAATTTTTATTTCTAATATATCTGAACTTCTGGTCATGATTCTTTCATCTACCGCTTCATTATTAACGGTAACATAGCCAATTGTTCCATCTTCACTTATCCATGACATGGACTCAAATCCGCTACCGTTCACTTTTTTCAAAATTCCTGTATTCGTTATGCTATCCCACATTTGGTCTTCCTGACTCCATTGTGCCACGTAAATATCCTCGTAAAACATTTCATCATACGGGTTCTGTCCTCCACCGGTCGTGTTGTTTCTTCGGGACGTGAAGTAAAGTGTTTGTCCATCATGAGAAAGTACAGGACCGTAATCATTATGACCTGTGTTCACATCTCCTGAAAGAGGTTTTTTCTCATGCTTTACTTCTGTTTGGGAGAGGCTTTTAGCATAAACGGCTTGCTTATATCTATTCTGAATGTCAAAAGCAACAATGTCTTTTTTAGTAAATATCTTCAAACACTTTTCGTAAAAAACAATTGCTGTATCCAATGATCCTAAACGGTGATAAGATTGAGCAATAATATAATATACTTCTTTATCTACTCCAGCAGAATCTTTGGCTAAAGCATCCTTGGCGTATTTCAAACTATACCCATAATTATTTAATCTATAATGTGTTTTCGACAACCAATATGCAGGTCGCCATGAATTGACATCTGTATTTGCTGCATTTCGAAACGTCAAAATTGCTTTTAAATAATTGTTTTCATTTAAAAGGGTTTTACCTTGTTCAATTTGAAGTAAAGCGGATGATTTATTGACAAAATTAGTAGTGGTATCTTTTTGAGAAAACCCATTAAATGTAAAGAAAATAGTAATTAGAAATAAAAAATAACGCATTAGTAGATGAATTTTAAAATGTGAACAAATATAAGGTAAATAATATAATTTCTCTTTTACTTTTTCTCTAGAAAAAAGTAACAAAAACATCGTCACCCAAATTTCATTTGTTTAATATATTTGAGCTTTCCATTATCAAATTCAGGGCCATAAGAACAGGTGTGTACTATAAAAATAGTTTCTGCTGCCAATTGACTGATTGTTCTTTGGTAATCAAATTTAGTTTCTCTAGATAGTTGACTGTTTTTTCAAATTCATTTAATAATGGGGCTGAATCGTAATTCCAATCTGTTTCGATAAGCCAATTTTGAACTTGCCCTAAACGTAAATTATATCGCCAGCTAATCACTTTGGGTGAACCCTCGCTATTCTTGACCTCCGTTGCTTTCTGGTTCACGATGCTACACATTTGATCCAACAACTCTTTGTGCTCTTCGTAAACGGATGTTTTGACAGCCACTACAAAACTGGACCAAGGTGTCACAATTTCGTCAATATAACGACATTTCTTTTGTTCACAGAAAGGAAAAGTGGTGTATTTTTCCCAAAGGAAACATTGTGCTTTGTTATTTTCTAATGCCCACAAACCACCGTAAACATCGCCGGCAACGTTGAATTTTAATTGTGATTGATCCCAATTTTCTCTATCCGCTAAAACATGTGCCATTAGCTCTGAACCAGAACCTTTTCGTGATATGGCAAATGTTTGTCCTTCTAATTGATCAACGCTTGTTATTTGCGAATCATACGGAACATGAATTCCCCAATGTAAAGGAGAAGTCACATAAACCTCCATGATTTTCACATCTAAGCCTTCTAAAATAGCTTTGGTGATACCTTCGGTTAAAATGACCGCAATATCGATTGAATTATTCTCAAACCCTCTAATCATCTGACCTGTACCGCCGTACATGTCGCTCCAAAATAAATCCAATCCAATTTCTTTGAACTTTCCTTCTTCCAAAGCTAAACGCCATGGTAAATTAAAGTGTTCTGGTACTCCACCTATCTTTAAACCTATCATTTTCGTTATTTCGGGTAAAATTACTGTATTTATATTAGATTCAAAAATCTCATGAATCTAAGAAGGAATATTATTTTAATGTGGATATACCATGTTCAGCGAAAATCCCTAACTCAACGAGTAATTAGGGTGTGTAATTATTTTAACCGCCAAGGACGCTATGAAGGCACAAAGGGCGCGAAGGAAACTTCACGAGTCCACTATAAGGTCATTTCACAAACTATTTCAGGGACAAAAAGAAAAATAAAAGCATCATCTACCTATTTCTATCGATGATGATATGGTTCGCCTTTTAAAATGGTCATTCCGCGATACAGCTGTTCAAATAAAATCATACGTACCATTTGATGCGAAAAGGTCAATTCAGAAAGGCTAATTTTACCATTTGCTGCGGCATATAATTCTTCTGAAAAGCCATAAGCGCCTCCAATAACCAATGTTAATGATTTCCCACCTTGATTGAAACGTTGTTGCAAAAAATCGGCAAATTTTTCAGAGGTAAACGTTTTTCCATGTTCGTCTAGTAAATAAACTTGATCACCTGCCGAAATTTTAGAGAGAATTAATTCACCTTCTGATTTTTTAACTTGCTCTTCGGTTAAACTTTTTTGATTTTTAAGATCGGGAATTTCAATACGCTCCATTTGGATGTAGTGTTTCAAACGATTGAGATATTCGTTTTCGCCTTCTTCCAAAAATTTTTTACCGGTCTTACCGATGCAGATAACTTTGATTTTCATTCTAGTTTGAAAAGTGCAAAGATAATCGTTTGAAATTATCTTTTATTTCTTCTTACTAGTATGACCAATTAGTTAATATGAAGATTTTGTCCCGTTTAATTGATATTTTAATTTAAATGCTTGAATTTCCTCATATTTAGTGATATTCAAAATGTCAATCAAGTTTAAAAAATGTAATTTACCTTCTTGGCAATAAAAAACAAGGAGATTTGTTATTGGGTGAAAATCATCTCTTTTCTTTTGATAGAAATTCATTATCAGATGTTCATCGTTTGTTAAGATGATTCCTATGGAATTATTTGTCCCATTCGAAAATGCACGTGTTATTCCAATATATTTGTTAGGTAATTTTGGATGCCCTTCGTAATCATCGTTATTAATAGTTATTTTCTTGATTTTTTCCAAAGCTATAAATTGATCATTTTGAAAAACACCTTCTTCCGTAAATGAAATCGTACCAGTGAAAGCACCTCTTAAAGGTTCAATCACATTAAATAGCAATAAATTAACAGTAAGGGAAAGTAAAAAAATTATTAAAATAATTAAATCTCTTGACCCATCATTTGGGTGGTATATATAGACAAGGAGAATAGCAAGCAATCCAATAATTTGAAAGGATATAATGAGATAATCCGACAAGTAATATTTACGATATGGTGTAACTAATTTAAAAGAATTTTCGTGTTCTATTGTATCCGACATTAATTTCTTATTAGAAAGGTTCTAAAAATGAAAGTAACATTTTATATTTAGTCTGATAACTTCAAAAAAAAAACTCCTATCTTTCGACAGAAGTTTCTCAAAAATATATTTTGTTTTTATAAATGTATCACTTCTCCATAAGCTGCAGCTGCTGCTTCCATCACTGCTTCTGACATTGTTGGATGTGGATGAACTGCATTGATGAACGATTCACCTGTTGCTTCTAACTCACGTGCAATAACTACTTCAGCAATCATTTCCGTTACGTTCGCGCCAATCATGTGAGCACCTAACAATTCACCGTATTTTGCATCAAAGATTAATTTCACAAAACCATCTTTTGCACCAGCAGTACTTGCTTTACCTGATGCAGAGAAAGGAAATTTACCTACTTTGATATCCAAACCAGCTTCTTTTGCTTTTTTCTCCGTCATTCCAACAGAAGCAATCTCAGGGCTGCAATACGTACATCCTGGGATGTTATCGTAATTCATAGTATGTGGATGTAAACCAGCGATTTTTTCCACACAAATAATTCCTTCGTGAGAAGCAACGTGTGCTAATGCAGGTCCAGGGATAATATCGCCAATCGCATAGTATCCAGGAATATTTGTTTGGTAATATTCATTCACCAAAACACGTCCTTTATCAGTTGCAATACCAACTTCTTCCAAGCCAATTCCGTTAATATTTGTTTCAATTCCGACCGCTGAAAGAACGATATCTGATTCGATAATCTCTTCTCCTTTTGCTGTTTTAACCGTTACTTTACATCCTTTCCCAGAAATGTCCACTTTTTCTACAGAAGAAGAAGTCATCACTTTAATTCCTGATTTCTTGAACGATTTCTCTAATTGCTTAGACACTTCTTCGTCTTCAATTGGAACGATATTCGGAAGATATTCTACGATAGTTACTTCTGTACCGATTGAATTATAGAAATACGCAAACTCAACACCGATAGCACCAGAACCAACAACAACCAATTTTTTAGGTTGCTCTGGCAAACTCATTGCTTCACGATAACCGATAATTTTCTTACCGTCTTGTTGTAAGTTCGGTAAATTTCTAGAACGAGCACCTGTTGCAAAGATAATTCCTTTGTCAGCTGTGTATTCTGTTACTTTCCCATCTTCTCCAGTAACTTCAACTATTTTTCCCGCTTTTGCTTTTCCGAAACCTTTGATAACATCAATTTTATTTTTCTTAAGCAAGAATTGAATTCCTGTACTCATTCCATTCGCTACTCCACGGCTTCTATCAATGACAGCTTTAAAATCAATCTTAGCATCTTTGACTTGGATTCCATAATCCTGCGCATGTGTAATATATTCGAAAACGTTTCCGCTTTTCAATAATGCTTTCGTCGGGATACAACCCCAGTTCAAACAAATTCCTCCTAATGATTCTTTTTCAACGATAGCTGCTTTAAGACCAAGTTGTGAAGCGCGTATTGCTGCTACATATCCACCAGGACCGCTACCTATAACAATGACATCGTAATTCATATACTATTACTATTAAATTTCAATTTTTCTCTGCGAATATACGAATTAATCTCCGATGAAAGGCGGTCATTTAGATGGAAAAATTAACTTTGCGTCATGAAGATATTAATGGTTTGTTTAGGGAATATTTGTCGTTCGCCACTTGCAGACGGTCTTTTACGTGCAAAAGTAAAGGTGAATAACCTTGACATATTGGTTGATTCAGCAGGAACTTCGGGGCATCACGAAGGAGAGAAACCAGATACACGAATGATGGAAGTATCGAAAAAATTTGGAACCGATTTAAGTAAATTACGTTCTCGCCCTATCACCAAAAATGACTTGGATGAATTTGACCTCATCTATACCATGGATAGAAATAATTATTGGGATGTGTTGAACATGTGTTGGACGAAAGAACAAGAAGAGAAAGTCATTCCTATTTTAGACCTTATTTATCCCAATGAAAATCAAAGCGTTCCAGACCCTTATTTTGGAGGTGAACAAGGTTTTATAAATGTCTATAAAATGTTAGATTTGGCAACTGATAAAATTATTTCAAATTTGAAAACGAATGGCTAAAGGAAAATTATATTTAATTCCGACAACACTAGGGAGTGAAACAACGCATCATGTTATTCCAACAGAGGTAGCGGCACTTACAATTCGATTACGACATTTTGCAGTAGAAGAAATCAAAACTGCACGAAGATATTTGCGCAAACTAGACCGTGAGTTCCCCATCGATGATTCCCAATTTCTTGTCATTAATAAAAGAAGCACTATCGAGGAAATAATGCCCATTATTAAGATTTTGGAAAGCGGGCAGGATGTTGGTATTATTTCAGAAGCAGGATGCCCTGGCATCGCTGACCCAGGAGCAGAATTAGTAGCTGTTGCACATCAACACGACATTCATGTGCATCCTTTAGTGGGACCTTCTTCTATTTTATTAACATTGATTTCTAGCGGATTTAACGGACAAGAGTTTGCTTTTCATGGATATTTGCCGAAAGAGCGCAAAGAACGAATCAAGAAAATAAAAGATTTAGAATTTAACGCCAACAAGTTTGGAATCACCAACTTGTTTATGGAAACGCCTTTTCGAAATAACAATATGATTGAAGATTTGTTGAACGAATTGAAAGATGACACGTTATTGTGTATCGGCTCCGATTTGACAAACCATAATGAGCGTGTTCAAACAATGACAGTAGCTGAGTGGCGTGAAAAAGCGTATAACTTAGATAAAATACCGGCCATCTTTGCCCTAGGAAAATTTGCTAATTAAATGAGACGTATCATTTTTCGCTTTTTAGATATCTTTTATCCATTATTTAAGTCTTTCTTTAATCGACAGACGTATTATTACGCTGCGTGTGGCGGTGCTAACATGGTATTAGACTTACTCTTGTATTTTATTGCTTTTAACTTTATTTTCGGTAAAGAGATTGTACATGTGACCTCAAAACTAGCTTTTGAACCTTATATTGCGGCATTTCTATTTTCATTCATTATTACTTTTCCTATTGGTTTTTTACTCTCCAAATATGTTGTTTGGACGGAATCCAATATGAGAGGAAGGACACAACTTTTTCGTTACTTTCTATTAGTATTAGCTAATCTATTGTTGAATTATGCTTTACTGAAAATATTTGTGGAAGTTTTTCACATTTACCCGACTATCTCCAAGTTATTGACAATCATCATTGTAGTCTCATTTAGTTATCTTACACAAAAACATTTTACCTTTAAAGTGAAAAATACTTAAACGGAAATTGACTTTTTTGAGTACCTTTCGAAATTGTCAATTATGTACCGAATTCAATTGACAGCTAAATTATTGGCAAGCTATTTGCCTTGAATACACAAAGAATTTTGAAAGAGGAGACGATAAATAAATCAAAAAAGAACTTTCTCCGTTCAAAATTCTTACTATATTTGAAAAGAGAAGTTTTACCAAACGAAATTAATTTTATGAAAAAAGCTGTTTTATTAGGAGTCTTATTTTTATCCACTTTTGCATTATATGGTCAAAGTGAAGATTGCTATAAAAGATTAGAAAATGCATTTGCAAAACGAGGATCTTACGCTATTCCTGACGATATGTATCGCAATGTAATCGTTTCTTTTTTTGAGGGTAATGAAACCTATTGTTACAATGGAAAAGCGAGAGTAGAAAATGGTGTTATTAAAAATATTTTCATTCAATATTCAGATGATCAATATGATCTTTTCATGGATAAAGATATTTATAATGCTAAAAAACAAGCAGTAACCATTACCAACGGAATTTCAGACTTAATTGTTACCGCGAAAGGTGAAAAGCTTCGTATTATCTTTATCGATAAATTAAAACCTAAAGCAAAATCATATAAGGCAGCGTCTATACCCGATGACTTATAATCCCCTATTAAGTTGAAGATTTTTTAAAGCTATCCTATTGGGTAGCTTTTATTTTTTGAAGCCATCAAAGTATTCTTCCACTGACCAAGCCTCGGCTTTATGGGCAAACCACGGTTTGATAGTTGGCCAAACTTTACCAAACAGTTCCGAATCACGATAGATATTCAAATCGGCTTCACTTTCCCATTGACTATAGGTAAATACAATCGTTGGATTCTTGATATCCTGCAAAAGTTTCATACCATGACAATTAGGAAAACTAGCCACTTGAAATTTAATCGTTTCAAAAAAAGTGAGAAAATCGGCTATCTTTTCTTCCTGAAAATGTAATTTAACAATACGAGTAATCATATCTTTTAAAAAAGAGAATCAAGGGTTGTTTTTGAACCTCTCGGGCTAAAGTCAATATACACTTCATCCTCCAAGTGAATTCCCAATAGCTTATTGGCTCCATTTCCGTTGCCTGAAGCACCTTGATTTATTCCAACTTCTAATAAATTATCTAAATTAAAAAATGCCACCAAATCACCTGGATTAACGTCTCCATAAGATTCAGAGATAACATTAATTTGGTAGCTGTTTGTATGTTTTAACTTTATAATGAAAGGTGTGGATTCACCAAATCGGTAAAAATCACCCTTTTCAATATTGGTGATTAAATTACCGTAGTTATCCACATGAATTACTTGCCCTAATATAGAATTCTCTGCAATCGTAGATCGTGCCGAAAGTGCATTCATAATTCGTGTAGCAGGCGTTGTAAAGGAGTCGAAATCACTGTTCTTGATGATATTACAAGCAGCGGGAATTAACATGAACTTAGTAGCGTCTTTCATGTTCTTCACATCTGAAAGAATATCTTCAATATTCCAAAAACCTTGAGGTTGTCTTCCTTTTAACAGTAATCCAAAGATACCATTATTGTTAGCAACAAAGTACTGGTTATCGAACTTCAAAATACTGGGCAAATAACTCGTTACATTATCTTTCTCTAATACGGGTTCACTTTGCACGCCAATAACATGTACCGTTCCATCTGGAAAATCTTTATAGGAACCATTCAAATAGTAAGCGGCTTCAATAATGCTGAATGACTTTACATGGTGAGAAATATCAACAATAGACACATCAGGACAGCTACTATAGATAGCTCCTTTCAGTGTTGCGACGTAATGATCTTTCAACCCTAAGTCAGATGTTAATGTTATTATTCCCATTCAATAAACAATTGCCTAAAATTATACTATTTTTGCATCAAAAGTAAGGTTATTATTAAACATTGAACTTATTTATACAATAAAATAATAGTACGCATTTGGAAAAAACAATTGAACTCGAGGGAATTAATCCTGCTGAATTATACGGAATCAACGATGTTTATCTCAATCAGATAAAAAGTTTCTTTCCTAAGTTAAAGGTAATTGTACGTGGAAATAAAATCACTTTAGCGGGCGACGATGAAGTGATGGAAGTTTTTGAGAAAAAATTTGAGCAAATCCTGAATTACTTTCATAAATTCAATCAATTATCCGAAAATGCCATTGAACAAATAATTCTGGAAGAAAGTGGTGATAGTAAAGAACTAAATGACGGATCAGAAGTTATTGTTCACGGAAATTCTGGATTAAAAGTACGTGCGAAAACCTTAAATCAGCGAAGATTAGTACAAGCTGTTGGTAAAAGTTCAATGGTTTTTGCCGTTGGCCCAGCTGGAACTGGAAAAACCTATACAGCTGTTGCATTAGCGGTCAAAGCACTAAAAGAAAAAGAAGTTAAACGTATTATTTTAACACGTCCGGCGGTAGAAGCAGGTGAAAACTTAGGCTTTCTTCCTGGTGACTTGAAAGAGAAACTAGATCCTTACATGATGCCACTCTACGATGCGTTACAAGATATGATTTCACCTGAAAAGCTAAAAGAAATGTTAGAATATCGTGTTATAGAAATAGCACCGCTTGCTTTCATGCGTGGGCGAACATTAGACAAAGCATTTGTTATTCTAGACGAGGCACAAAATGCGACTGTTCAACAAATGAAAATGTTCTTGACACGAATGGGACAGACTGCAAAATTCGTCATTACAGGCGATATGTCTCAAGTAGATTTACCTTATAAACAACGTTCAGGATTATCTTACGTGACAAACATTTTAAAAGATGTTGATGGAATTGAAATCATCAATTTGACACAAAGTGATGTCATTCGTCATCCATTAGTCAAACGAATTATAAACGCTTTTGAAATAGAAGAAGCGAAAGAAGAAAAGAAACGAAAAGACGATAATAACGAATCTAAAAAAATAGCAAAATAATGGAACAAGCCATCACCTCCTCCAATTTTAATTTCCCAGGGCAAATAGCCGTTTACAAAGGAAAAGTACGCGATGTTTATACATTAGACAACGGATTGGTTGTCATGGTCGCAAGCGATAGAATTTCTGCTTTTGACCATATTTTACCTAAAGGAATTCCTTTCAAAGGACAGGTATTGAACCAAGTAGCTACTTTATTTTTGGAAGCGACAAGAGACATCGTTCCGAATTGGTTAATCGCTACTCCAGACCCAAGCGTTGCAGTTGGATTAATGTGTGAACCTATTCGTATTGAAATGGTTATCAGAGGATATTTGGCGGGACACTCTGCACGTGAATACAAAGCTGGAAAACGTACTTTATGTGGTGTTTCTTTACCTGAAGGAATGAAGGAAAATGATAAATTCCCTACTCCAATCATTACACCTGCCAGCAAAGCGGAAGAAGGACATGACGAAGATATTTCAAGAGAAGAAATTATCGCTAGAGGAATTTTATCCGAAGAAATGTACAAGCAGTTAGAGGATTACACTTATAAATTATTTGCTCGAGGAACAGAAATCGCTGCTAAGCAAGGACTCATATTAGTGGATACAAAATATGAGTTTGGTATTCGTGAAGGTAAAATCTATTTGATTGATGAAATCCACACGCCCGATTCTTCTCGTTATTTTTACAAAGAAGGCTATGAAGAACGACAAGCAAAAGGAGAGGCTCAAAAACAATTATCAAAAGAATTTGTACGTGAATGGTTGATGGAAAATGGCTTCCAAGGATTGGATGGTCAAAAAATGCCCATTATGCCAGACGAATTTGTGAAGGTGGTAACGGAGCGTTATATTGAGTTATACGAACGTATTACAGGAAAAGCATTCGAAAAATCGGACACTGCAGACATTCAACAGCGAATTGAAAAGAATGTCGTTCATTTTTTAAAGAGTCACCACTAATTCTCCTCCGAGAATCATGCACG
The DNA here is from genome assembly GCA_040394775.1 of Taishania pollutisoli. Taxonomy (GTDB): domain Bacteria; phylum Bacteroidota; class Bacteroidia; order Flavobacteriales_D; family Crocinitomicaceae; genus 40-80. The sequence goes on along the minus strand of JBEBRN010000070.1, from coordinate 3,139 downwards.
ATATAGAGCCATATTATAACTGGAGAGATCATTATGTTGCGTCGAGAGATAAACGTTCGCCGTTCTTTAGGAGAAAGTATAGTGAATTTGAATTCACCGATCAGATTTACAACTATTTGATTCATCCACAATGGGATAACTTTGGCTCATCTACACTGTTCTTAAAGATACTTTATACCGATTATGAAGAAGGGTATACCATCATTGAGTTAATTGGTGAATGGAACGATGCGATTCATAACGACATCATGATTCTTAAACGTGATATCATTGAGCATTTGATTGGCGAAGGAATTACAAAGTTCATTCTAATAGGTGAGAATATATTGAACTTTCATTATTCGGATGATTGCTATTACGAAGAATGGTTTGACGAAGTAGAGGATGGCTACATTGCATTGGTGAATTTTAGAGAACATGTCCTACATGAGTTTCGAGAAATCAATATCGATCACTACTTTGTGTTGGGTGGAGAATTAGAAGAGATTTCGTGGAGAACCTATAATCCATCTCAGCTATTTTTAAAGATTGACAGTTACGTTCAAAAACGTTTACAATAATCAACTATTTCGCTGATTTCTAGCCTATAATACTGTATTTAGGAGCACGCACATATCTCAATGTGATTAAAATCATATTGCACTCCATCTATTTACTATACTTTTGTCTTGATTATAAATTAATCTTCTTTATAAGTAATAGAGTCAATGAAAACGCATCGATTTAAATTAGTAACATTAATAGTATTATCCATCACATTCTTAGGATACAGCGCAACTTTATATCTAGAAGACACTGTCGAAATTATTCCAGCTAATGAGTTAGCACAAGAAGGGAAAATTTTATGGCAGGAAAAAAACTGCACTTCCTGTCATCAACTCTATGGATTAGGAGGACATCTAGGTCCTGATTTAACAAACGTCTATGAAAAAAGACCTGTAGAATACATCGAGGCATTCTTAAAAAGTGGAACGGATGTCATGCCTGACTTCCACCTTTCCCAACATGAAATTGATGCACTCGTTGCATTCCTGAAATACACCAATACAACTGGTCAATCTGACCCCACAACATTTACAAAACACTTAGATGGAACCATTACACAACCTTAAAACAGGAAGCTCTAAATCGTTTCTTGTCTTAGGAATGATTTTCTTAATTTCAACGTTATTTTTCGGACTCTTAGGTGCATTGGAATATGCTGTACCAGGGCTTTGGAGAGATGTTTTTTCATTTGTAAAAATTCGCCCACTACACGTTTCATCTGCCATTTTTTGGATATTAACCACAGCTATTGGTGGTGTCTTGTATTACTTACGCGAACATAATGAAGGGAAATTGCACTACGCCAACTGGATAAAGTGGCTGTATTATATACTAGCAATTTCGTTCACGGCTATTTTAGTCTCTTACTGTTTTGGAATTTTTGGAGGAAGAGAATACTGGGAGTTTAACCAATATTTCTCTATCCCAATAACGATTGGTTGGATACTATTTATTTTTATTTTTCTCAAAAATTTAAAAACACTAAAACAACAGCCTGTCTATGTTTGGATGTGGTTTACTGGCGTCTTATTTTTTCTATTTACTTACTTAGAGTCCAATCTTTGGATTTTTCCTGAAATCCGTAATCACCTAGTAAAAGATATGACTATCCAATGGAAATCATACGGCTCACTAGTTGGTTCATGGAATCTACTTATCTATGGTAGTTCTATCTACCTGATGGATAAAATTGCTGGGAATAAAAAATACAGCTACTCCTCACTTGCCTTCTGGATATATTTCTTAGGTCTTTTTAATTTGATGTTTAACTGGGGACATCACATTTACACATTGCCGACTCAACCATATGTTCAATATATTGCTTATGGAGTAAGTATGACTGAATTACTTCTTTTTGGTAGAATTATTTACTTGTGGAAATCCTCCATAAGCGCTGCTAAAAAGAATTATCATATTGAATCTTATCGCTTTTTATTAGCGGCCGATGCTTGGGTATTTTTAACTTTAGGATTGGCCATATTGATGTCGATTCCAACATTTAACATTTATATGCATGGAACGCACGTGATTGTTGGCCATACCATGGGAGCAACAATCGGAATCAACAGTATGCTTTTATTGGCATTTATTAGTGATATTTTCAGTAAAAACAAATTAAATGAGAAGGCTGTTAAACAAGGTTATTGGATTGCCAATATTTCATTATTTATCTTCTGGATTGTCCTCATTGCAGCTGGATTTGTCAAATCGTATTGGCAATTCAATAAGCCCGATTTTGTGTACGCAGATTTGATGAATAGTCTACGTCCATATTTCTATGTGTTCCTAGCTTCGGGAACGACATTAATCACGGGTCTTTTAATGATTATCATTCCTTTCTTGAAAAGAGCTTCAAAAAGAAAAGATTTCTAAAATAATTTAATTAAATCTCTCATTCTCTCGGTAAAAAGATGTAGCACAAAGAGCGCTATCAATCTTCCTTGTCGTATATTCGTAGTCAGTTAATAAAACTAAAACCCGATGAAAGGAATTAGCATCCTACTATTACTCTTTGTTATTCAATATGGAATGGCACAAGAGGTTACGCCCAAAAAAGCAAATCACTTTCTTGAATTAGGAATGAATGGTTCAATGATTCGATTAAATGGAGACATCACCTATCGTCTAAATATCAAGAAATTTTCATTTAGTGTTCGATATGGATATGGACAAATGGGTAAAAAGAAATACACCAACACCACCGAAAGGGACGGTTATGGATTTATTCACCCAGGATATTATGCCAATCCCAATTATTATAACATCAGTTTTATCCATGATTTCATCGGTTCGTCTGTAGGAATTGGTCTTGGAGGTAATATTTTTATTGGAGAAAAACAAACTGTTTCATTAGCTACTACAATTGATTATTACGTCGTCAAAGATCACTTTAGCTATTCGATTAAGAGCAAGACAACTGAAGATGAAAGTAATGTAAAAACGACTATTTCTGGACAAAACCTTGCGCTTGGATTAGAATTTCATTATTACTATAAGATCAATAAATTGATAGCCATAAAGGGTGGCCTTAGTTTTCCGTTGATAATGATTGCTTCATTCAGTCCTAATTCCAATGCGTACCAACCCGACAATA
>JBEBRN010000069.1:0-15065 GCA_040394775.1 Taishania pollutisoli | reverse complement strand
AGAGGAGTTGACGTTTGAAGCGATTAAGTTAGCACAACGTAATTACGAATAATAAACGGTTTTATTTTGAAAGGGAGATGGTGTTGTCAACCATTCTCCTTTTTTTTCGTTATGAATGTAGAAACCTTTAGATCATAGAAATCATGAAAGCAAAATTATTTTTTTTAGGACTTCTTTTTGCAGGAATAGTTTCTGCGCAAGAAGAATTTTCGTTTCAGTTGTATTTTGAAGATGCCGCAGGAAATAGAGATACGATTACTTTAGGTTATGATCCTTTAGCGACAGACACGATTGATATTGCTTTTGGCGAAGAAAATTTGATAAACCAACCGTGGAACGATAGTGTGCTTGATGTAAGGATTACGGATAAGATGTTGCATATTCTTTATGGTCAATCAGAATTGGAAACATACCATACTAAAAAACAAATTGTTGAAAGTTATTGTATGGCTACATCATGGGAGGGTAGACGAGTTTTTGTAGATGTAAAAAATGCTGTTTTTCCAATAACGATGTCGTTTGATACGCAACTTTATCAAGATAGTTGTGTAAATGGTTCAACAATGGATGTGCTCGATCCCGAACTTCATATAGATCCTGTTGAAGGTCCGCCAGAATATTTCTTTGATTATATTTTCTATAATAAAAATTGGAATAATGGACACTACACGCCTTTTGCTCGGAATGTTTCTGATGATAGAGAGTTAATCTACAAAGACATTGATGGACAATATATTTTTACTTATCTTATTACATTACAAGATAAACGTTTCCCAACATTGAATAGCAAATACATTGTTAAAGACAACTTTCAAATTTACCCCAATCCGTTTTTGGAAAGTTTTGAAATCCAGTCAGATTTGCCTATTTCAGATGTAGAAATAACAAATATACGAGGTGAAAAGATTAATTTTGAACAAAATGGAAATGTTATTTATCTTAAAGAATGTGAATTTGGAATGTATATCGTGACTTTCAGCGTAAATGAAGTTAAATACAATTACAAAATTTTAAAGGAATAAAACAAAAGAAATCATGAAAGCAAAATTATTTTTTTTAGGACTTCTTTTTGCAGGAATAGTTTCTGCGCAAACGGAAGAGTTTACGTATTGTGTTGGAAATTCGAGTATTATTTTAATTGAAAAAATCAATGAGGAACACAATAATGATACGGTTATAAAAACGTATAGACAGTCGGGAGGACAAACGTTTCAATACCATATTTTTAATGATAGTATCTTTTCTAAACACGAGGGGAATTATTATTTGATTGGCGCAAATCATGCACAAATAGACGACATTTGGCAACCACTTTGGTATGGTTATTTTAAATATGATGTTGACACAAGTCAATATAATCCGTGTGCTTTGCAACGAAATTTAAAAGTAGTTGGTATCGAACAAATTACAGTTGGGACAGAATATAAATTGAAATATAAATTACTTGTATTAGATTCGTTATTCACGCAATACATAGACGAATACAATCCAACACCTGTATATTTTTATTTTATCGAGGGAGTAGGAGCATTTTCAGCAGGTTTGTATTACAACTTAGCATGGGAAGGAATGTGTAAAATTACTATGACAGATATGATTACACCTACATTTAAAATGTATGAAACTGATGAGTATCAATACATTGGGAGTAATTGCCAAACAACATCAACCACAAATACAGATGAATTAGTGAATGTAAATTTTAAAGTAGAAAATAATTATCTGTATATACAAGGTGTTAAAAATGAAAATTTTGAAGTTTCATTTGTCGATTTAACAGGAAAGGTAATTTTGAAAACAACAAACCAACAACAAATAGATATTAGTGCCTTGAAAGGACTGACTATTATTCAACTACATACTGAAAACAGCTACAAAGTTGTTAAATTTAATTTTATGTAATTTTGAAAAAGTTGATTTTATTTATATTGTTAGGAATTTCTAATTCTTTATTAGCACAAGATGTATGTGGTGGCAGCTACGAATATACAGATAATGGTTTCAAGCCTAAAGCTCAATCATGTGCAAAAAACACGAGTACTTATTTAGATAAGTACCGTTATCAAGCAACTTATAAACCGAAAGGTCATGCTTTTATAGACGAAGTGATAATTCCTATAAATATCATTGTTTTATGTGATGATAATGGAGATTATGGTGCTTATACTCTAACAACGTATAATGCTGAAACACAAAAAGAATTTTGGCTAAATAGAGCATATCAAAGAACGAGTTTACCTTCTGACCCCGTTTCGGGGTATGCAAGTTCATATTGGTTGTCAACAACTAAAATTAGCTTTGAAATTAATCAAGTATATTTTTATAACAGTTCAACTTATCTTAATGCTGACACTCCAGATGCTTTTATCAATCATCATTTTTCAACTGCTCCAAGTGCAAAAGACTATGTTAATTGTTTTCTTGTTAAGAATGTAGGAATAGCTGGTGCTGGAGGGTATCAAAGTTATCACTCTTCGGGAGCTCCTATTACCGTTTCAGTAGGAAGGAAACCCGAAAATATGACAGGAGAATGGCAAGGCGCATATTGGTATTGGGCTGACCACCTCCCTCATGAACTAGGACACGCTTTAGGACTGTGTCACACTTACTCTCTTTCTCCTTGTTATGAAAGTCATACTGGAATTGATTATTTAGAAGATGTTTTTTTTAATCCTCCTTTATATGAGCAACCATGTCCAAACAATGAATTGGTAGCTTGGGATAGTCCTACGGATTTTTGTACAAACAATCTAATGAGTGGGCATGCTGAAAATTTCTTTGTGTCGCCATTGCGAGCAGGACGAATGCACCGACAATTAAGAATGGGTATCATAAGAAATTTTGCTTACAACTATTCTTCTTTACCACACAATATAACAAGCAATGAAACATGGGATTTTACCTATAAATCGTATAATGACATTGTTGTTAAGCAAGGAGCGACACTAACAATACAATGTCGTGTAGAGATGGTAAAAGAGGCAAAAATAATTGTTGAGCCAGGTGCTAAACTTATTGTTGACGGAGGAATTATTACTTCCGCTCGCTCTGGAGGGTCAACTCATGAAGATTTTTGGCAAGGCATCGAAGTATGGGGAACAACTTCTCAAAACCAATATCCTGTAAATAATCCAACCTATCAAGGTTATTTGCAACTGATAAACGGCGGTACAATTGAAAATGCGCACAACGCAGTAACAAACTGGAAACCTGAAGATTGGAGTAAAATAGGTGGTGTTATTGTTTCTAATGGAGGTATTTTTAAAAATAACCGTAGAGATGTGGAATTCATAGCGTATGAAAATTTTGACCCTAGTAATTCAAGTATTAAAAGAAATAATTTATCTAGTTTTACCAATACCAACTTTATTGCAGATAATAATGTTATTCCAAACAGTTATGCAGTACATCCACACGTAACGATGTGGGGAGTGTATGGCATCTATTTCACCAATTGTCATTTTTCTAATACGCGTTCAAAACCATTGTATGGACCATCATATAGAGCCATTTATTCTACTGATGCAGGTTATACCGTTAGTGCAAGGTGTTCCACTCTCCCACCGCTAGGAAAACCTTGCCCAACAGGAAATTTGCTAAAATCAAGTTTTAGTGGATATCAAACAGCGATTGAAGCAACAGGAGCAGGAACAAGTAAAACGATAATGATTTCACAATCAGATTTTACAAACAATGTCGCAAGTATTACTGTTAGTGCGTTTAACAACGTTTCATTCAATAGAAATAACATCAGTATTGGTACAGCAGGGTATCCGTATGCTATTGGAGGGACAGGTGTTTCTATTACTAATTCCACAGGGTATATTGTAGAGGAAAACAATATAACAACATCTATATCAAGTGGTTTTACAGTCGGAATTTATGTCGATAATAGCGGAACAGCAAACAACCGTTTGTATAAGAATATACTTACAGGATTAGCATACGGAAATAATCTAACTAAAATCAACAGAGATGCTTCTAATTCTTTAAAAGGATTACAGTTTTTGTGTAATGCTTACAATAACAATAGTATCGCAGTTTATGTCACCGAATCAACTCCATCACATGGTGTAAGACTGTATCAAGGGGAATATTCACCTTTGAAATCAGCAGGAAATACATTCAGCAATAATACGAATTCAATTTACAATACAAGTATATCTCCAATCAGTTATTACCACAATGGCGGAGCAACAATACCAACTAACAACACTTCGAATGTAACGCCTTATTATACGTCGACATCTAATTCTTGCCCATCAAGTTATGGAGGGTTGATTTTACTAAAAGGAACAACCAATGAAGCTTTGGATAGTTTGGAAACAACACGTCAAAACTTAAAAGAAAAATACAATAATTTGAATTACACTTATTTATCTTTATTAGATGATGGTAATACAGAAGAATTGAAAGCAAAAATTGAAAATAGTTGGTCGAAAGATGTATGGAAACTGCGGGGTAATTTATTGGAACAATCACCGTATTTGTCGCAAGAAATTTTATTGGAAACAGCTAAGTTAGGAACACTTCCCAATGCGATGTTATTGGAAGTGTGTTTGGCAAATCCTGATGTTACTAAAGGTGCTTATTTTATAAGTAAATTGGACGAAGCAACAAATGGTAGTTTCCCAAGCTATATGCACAGCTATATTTTGAACAATGACGAAAAAACCACACGAACACAATTAGAAGGTCAAATAGCGGCTTTACAATCGGACATTTCAACTGCCAATCATTTCATTGCGAACATTACAGCAACAGCAGATGAATATTCGTATAACAAAACATTCAGTACTATTGTTAGCGCAGGAAACGATTTATCCGATAAAGTTAATTTGATGGATTTCTTTGTAGAAAACAAACAATGGACTAAAACGGACTCAGTATTAAAAACAATCTATTCAGACAAAAAAATGCAAAGTAATGTATCTTTAGTAGAAGATTTCGATCAATACATTGCATTTCGTTCTAGTCTTGGCGAGCGAAAAATCGCACAGTTAAACGAGCAGGAAATCGCATTTTTGCAAACCCTTGCCGAAAACGAAAACCGTGTTTCGGGGTATGCACGTAATATCCTGTGTTTCTTCTATAACATTTGTTATGATAATAACATGGAAGACGGTACGCAAAAAATGATGCTACAACAACCAACAGCTGAGGAGTTTGTTCCTGCGTTAACGGAAATAATGTATTCGGTTAATTTATTTCCAAATCCAGCGAATGACTACTCCATACTTCAATGGGAGTTGTTGGATGAATTGAAAGATTGTCAGTATCAAATTTTCAATTTGAATGGTCAAATGCTATTAAAAGGGGAAATCACCGAAAATAAAGGAGAAGTAGTTATTGATACACGTGCGTTACGTAGTGGGATTTATGTGGCATTAATCAGTAATAATGGAATAATAAAAGCAAGTAAAAAAATAGAAGTAAGGAAGAATAATTAAAAAAAAACATCATGAAATTAACACTCAAAATATGGAGACAAAAGGGACCAAATGACAAAGGTCGTATGGTCACTTATCCAATCGATAATATACAAGACGACATGTCCTTTTTGGAGATGTTAGATGTCTTAAACGAGGAACTAGTTGAAAAAGGAGAAGATCCTGTTGCTTTTGACCATGACTGTCGTGAAGGAATTTGCGGTATGTGTTCTTTGTATATTAATGGAGAACCTCACGGACCAGAAGGCGGAATTACGACTTGTCAATTACACATGCGTCACTTTAATGATGGTGAAACTATCTATATTGAGCCATGGAGAGCAAAAGCTTTTCCAGTGATAAAAGACTTAATTGTAGATCGTTCTGCTTTTGATCGTATTATCCAATCTGGCGGATTTGTTTCTGTAAACACTTCTGGAAATACACAAGATGCGAATGCTCTTCCAATTCCTAAAGAAATGGCGGATAATGCTTTTGATGCAGCAACTTGTATTGGTTGTGGAGCTTGTGTAGCAGCTTGCGTTAACTCTTCAGCAATGTTATTCGTTTCTGCAAAGGTTTCTCAGTTGGCATTATTGCCTCAGGGACAACCAGAAGCAGCAGAACGTGTATTGAATATGGTACACACAATGGAAGAAGAAGGTTTTGGAAATTGTTCCAATACAGGAGCTTGTGAAGCAGAATGTCCAAAAAGCATTTCACTAGACAATATTGCTCGACTAAATAGAGAATATTTAAAGGCATCTGTTAAAAAATGATAAACCAATAGTTATTTTACTGTATAAAAAGCGAGATATATCTCGCTTTTTTGTTTCTGATAAATTAATATTTTATATTTGGGCTATATAATCAAACTAAAAATATGAAAAGAATTTTATTAATTGTAACGTTTGTATGCGGTGCTTTTGTAGCAAATGCACAACAAACGACCGTTCAGGTATTATATCCATCTTCGATTGCTTCTGGTTACGAGCATTCTTTTGCAGATTGGGCATTAACTCCTGATATGAAAGACCCTCTTAATCGTGTGATCGCACCAGTTGTAATTGCTAGAGATGGCTCAGCTACAAAAGATTCATTAATGTGTACACCTTCTACTCAAGATCTTACTGGAAAAATAGCTTTGCTTTTCCGTGGAGAATGTGAATTTGGTACTAAAGCAGTAAATGCTTGGAATCAAGGGGCAGTTGGAATTGTTGTTGTAGGTAATGTAACAGGTGAAATAGTGAATATGTCAGCTGGTACTAATAATCAAGGTGATGTTATTGATGTACCTATTGTTTTTATTACAAAGGAAGATGGAACAGCTATTTATGATGCTTTAATGGCAAATGATAGTGTTTCTATGTTGTTAGGAAATAAGATTGGATTTATGCCAAATGACTTAGGTTCTGTTGCTGGTCTTACTGCTAACGTTCCAGCACAAGTTCCAGTTCAAACTGCTGCCAACACAACTGATTTCCCTATTATTTTTGCTGCTCAAATCTATAACTACGGAGCAAATGATCAAACAAACATCTACGTAACAGCTGTTATCAATAAAGATGGTAATGAGTTACATAGAGATACAAGTAATGTTATTGCTACACTTGCTTCAGGTGATAGTACTGATCAGTTTACTTTCACAGATTATTCTGGAGCTTTAGGAGTTGGTGATTATGAAATTATTTATGAGATTCTTTCTGACTCTACAGATGATTCAGCAAATGATAATAAGTTTGAGTATCCTTTTAGAATAAACAATGATAAATTATTCTCTTACGCTAAGTATGATAGTGATAGTAGTTTTACTTTTAACTCAGGAAATTATGGTCCTGCAGAACGTTCAGGCGCTTTTACTTCTTGTATAACATATCAAGATCCTAATGCTAGTACGTACGGAATCAAAGGAGTCTTCTTTCAAACTTCTGCTAAAGACAGTTTAACAATTGATGGTGAAGAAATCTTAGTTCAAATATTTAAGTGGAATGACGTATTTACTTTTGGTACTGATACTCCTGCATTTACTGACCTACCAAACGTAACAGGTGGAACTTACACATACATGGAAGATTTGCAAAATGAGTATGTTTATGCTGACATGGAAGATTATATTATGCTAGATGATGATCAACGTTATTTAATATGTGTGAAAATATACAACGAAAACGTTTATATCGGATATGATAATGAAACTAAATATGATTATTACCAATCAATCGTGTCAAGATATCTTACGCCAATTGCAGATGGAGAAACTTGGTATGCTTCAGGATTTACAGGTGGACCAATGCCTTCTTTAACATTACAGTTCTTTACTGCTGATGAAGTTGGTTTGACAAATGCAGACAAATTAATCGCTGCAACAGTTTACCCAAATCCTGCTACAGATATCGTAAACGTTGTAGTTGATAATTACGAAGGTGCTGCTACTTTAACTGTTACTGATTTAGCTGGTAAAACAGTTATCTCAAATGACGTTACAGTTAACGCTAACGGAGCTATCTCTATTAATACTTCTAACTTAACAGCTGGAATGTATATCGTAAATATGAAATTAGCAAACGGTAACGAAGTGAAAGCTTCTGTTGTTGTCGAATAATTCATTCTTTAAATAGACTTAAAAGAGCCGTCATTCGTGATGGCTCTTTTTTTATGTCTTAAAATACTATTTTTGTAAGATAATGGAAGAACCAAAAATTAACGTTTTATACATCTCTTATGACGGAATGACCGATCCACTTGGTCAGTCGCAAGTATTGCCATATATATCAGGGCTTTCAAAGCATTTTAAATTTCATTTAATCAGTTTTGAAAAACCGACTAACTTCAATCGACACGAGCAAACAATCCGTCAAATTTGTAATGAGCACGAAATTACTTGGCATCCATTAATGTACACGAAGCGACCTCCTGTTCTATCGACAGTTTATGACATCTACAAAATGTTTAAACTGGCCAAAAAACTAGATAATCGATACGATTTTAAAATCGTTCACTGTCGTAGTTATATAAGTGCATTTGTCGGAATAGCATTTAAGAAAAATCGTCATAAAAAGTTCCTCTTTGATATGCGAGGATTTTGGGCGGATGAACGTGTTGATGGTAAGATATGGGATTTGAAGAGTCCAGTATTTAAGACTATTTATAACTTTTTCAAGAAAAAAGAAAAGCAATACTTTAGTCAATCAGATGCGATTGTTTCGTTGACAGAGAATGGAAAACAAGAGATTTTATCATGGCATTTAGAAAACGTCACAGAAGAGAAGATAACGGTAATTCCATGTTGTGTTAATACCAATTTGTTTAATGGAGAGAATGTTAATTTAACCGCAAAGGAAGAGCTAAGAAAAAAACTTGGTATCACCGCTGATGATTTTGTATTAGGTTATGTTGGTTCTATCGGAACATGGTATATGCTACCCGAGATGCTCGATTATTTTAAACTACTCATAGAAAACAAACCGAATGCAAAGTTCTTATTTGTCTCAGGAGACAATCCACAGATGATTCTAGATTTAGCAACGGAGAAAGGTATTAACAACAAACAAATTATTATTGAGAAGTGTCTACATAAAGAAGTGCCGACGTATATTTCGTTATTCCATCAATCCATCTTTTTTATTCTTCCCGTTTACTCCAAAAAAGCCTCTTCACCGACGAAGCAAGGTGAGCTAATGGCAATGGGTATTCCAATAGTTTGTAACGCTGGAGTGGGCGACTCAGACTTAGTAGTTAAGAAGTATAACTCAGGAGTTATTATTGAAAACTTCGATGACAAAGATTACAAAGAAGCCATTGAAAAATCCCTTACGGAGCATTTTGAACTAGAAAGCATACAGTTTGGAGCTCACGATTTTTATGGATTGACAAATGGCATAGAAAGCTATCTATCGATTTATAAGAAGTTGATGGATAATTAATCTTTACTCCAGCTTATTTCACTACCGATCCACGCACTTTATAAATTCGCTCAATAATCTCCACTACTTTCAATCCTTCTAAAGCATTTGTGGTAGAAGTTGCTTTACCTTGAAGTGTATCAATCACGTTTTGAATAACAAAGTGATGGTTTTGAGCAGAACCTTTGTAATGACCATAGTCGTTTGCAGGAGCTGATTCTTCTAGTTCTGGCATTTCATAGCCTTCGATATTACAAATCTCAACTTCGTTCATATATTGTCCTCCTATCTTCACGCTACCTTTTGTTCCGATAACTGTAAGAGAAGATTCTAAGTTCTTTTGTGCAACAGCTGTTGAGTAGTTGATGCAACCCATTCCACCATTTATAAAGTCAAATGATACAAATCCAGAATCCTCAAAATCGGTTAAATCCTTATGTGTAAAATCAGCAAACTTTCCTTGGATATTGTCGATGTCACCAAATAACCAGTACATAATGTCGATGAAGTGAGAGAATTGTGTAAACAAAGTTCCACCGTCTAAATCCTGCGTTCCTTTCCAACCTCCTTTCTTGTAATAACGCTCGTCACGGTTCCAGTAACAATTTACTTGAACCATATTGATATCACCTAAAGTGCCATCAGAAACGACTTGTTTGATCCATCTGGAAGGTGGTGAATAACGGTTTTGCATCACACCAAAAACGTGCTTTGACATTTGAAGTGCTTTGAATATAATTTTCTCACAACTTTCTTTAGTTAAACCCATTGGTTTCTCTACAATGACGTGTTTCTTTGAATCCAAGGCTTTGATAGCAAATTCAGCATGTAAACCATTAGGCGTACAAACGTTCACCACATCCGCGTCAATATTTGCCGCTAGAAAATCTTCGTATGTTTTAAAGAATGGAACTTTATACTGTAGTGCCTCACACGCTTCTTGTGTTCGATTGTCAATCATTGCCACTAGTTCCGCATTCAGGTCCAGTGTAATCATTTCAGCGTGTCTTTTACCAATGTAACCGGCACCAACTATTGCAAATTTTATTTTGTGTTCCATTTGTTTGTCTTAACTGTCTGCAAATCTACTAAAAAAACTACTTTTCAATAGATTTACAGACGAATTATATAGTGTTACTTATCGTCTAATTATCTTTATTTGACAGCATCTGCTTTTTCGCGAGCGGTATTCATAATGCCATCTGCTTTTGAATTGGCTTCAGATTCAATTTTATTGGCTTTTGAATTCGCCTCATCACGTAGTTTCTTTGCTGCAATTTCCGCTGCTTTCTTCTTCAAAGGATTTCCACCTGCTTCGTCGATTAACTTCTGAGCTGCTTTATCTCCTTCCGCTCGGACATTATCTGCTTGTTTCTTTCCTTCTGCCTTGAGTGCATTCGCTTGTTTTTGTCCTTGGTCGAGAATTTGTTGTTTCTCTTTCTGGATACGAGCACTCACATCCTCTTTCACTTCTTTCACCTTTTCGGTAACAACCGTTTTAACAGAATCCTTCACTTTAGTGACAACCTCTTTGGCAGCATCTTTCACAGTGTTTTTTAGATTACCCGTTAAATTCTTAATCGAATTTTCAATATCTGTCGTAATCTTTGGACTGGTCGTTGTTCCTCCAATATTCACATTGACAGGAATGAAAGCAGGTAAATCCGCTAATTTTAATTGTGGTACCAATCCATTGATTTTATCCAATCCTTTTTCGATGTTCTTCAATAGTACTTGTGGAATATCCTCCTTGGGAATGTTCATTTTCATCACATAGCCAATCGTTTGATCTAGGGCAGTCCATCCTTCTGTTTCCGTGGTGATATTTCCTATTTTAAGATTCATTGGTTTTTGTAATGTTAGTTTTCCATCTGCAATTTTAAAGTAAGCTACGATGTTTTTTAGATTTTGAGACGCACCCAACTTATCCATTTTTAATGCATTTCCAATTTTTGCCAATGGTTCAAATCCACTAATTGTAACGGACGTTGCACTGAAATCACCTAAACTGTTTACGGTACTTAATATCGGTGAAAAATCGGGTGTTACTTTCGTGTTCAACGTTAGATTAGAGGAAACATCTCCTTTTACATATTTCAAAATAGGAGCAAACTTCGTTGTAGTTACAAATGTTTTAGCCAATGTTTGGATGTCAATTTGTTTCAGCGAATAAGCAAAATCAACAGAAGGCTGATACGGATTACTTGTATTATACTTTCCACTCAAACCAACAGTTCCTCCCATTGCATTCATCTGTACACTGTTTAAATAAGCCGTTTCGTCTTTCAAACCAACATTTCCTGTCACATTTGTAATATCTAATCCTGAGTAACGCAATTTTGCAATATTTGCATTCAAGTTGAAATCGATATTAGCAGGAATGGTAATAGCTTCCTCAGTTGAATTAGGATTGGGTTCTACTGGTGCTTCTTCTGTTGACGTTGGAGCGTAACCCATTAATTCATCTAAATCTAAGTAGTTAGAAGAAAAGCGGAAATCACCTTTTAACTTTTCGTCTTTAAACATATATTCGAGATAGTTGTCAATGGTTCCATTTACATTAAAATCAGAATTACCAGTCTTTCCTTTGAAAGCAACTAAATTCAAGTTTCTAGGTGTGAATTTAAATAACATCTCGCTAATGTTGACTGCTTTTGGTAAATCAGGAGACTGATAAATCATGTCTTTTAATTCTAAAGTTCCTAGTGCATTAAATTCTTCGTATCGTCCTTTATCAATAGAACTCATATTTCCTTTCAAAGCGATATCGGCGTTTAATAATCCGTTGTAAGATTCACCCTCTACCAGCGGAATTACTTTACCCAAAGTAGCTAAATCGACGAATGCTTTAATCTTCGTATCAATTGCAGGATCAGTCATGATATTTCGCAATTTTAAAGTAGCATCTACGGTATTCTTAACGAATTCCACATGGAACTTATCGACGTCAGCGGTCATTTTATTCAAATTAGATCCTCCAGGGAAAGTGGATTTTGCGTCAATTTGAATGCTTTTCAATTGTTCTGGTAAATCGGGATATTTGATAGAAGCATTACTTACTTTTAACCCTACGTTCCAACTAGGATAATTCTTATCGTCTAAGACACCTTTAATAGCAGCATTTAGCGCCAAACTTCCATTGGTGACCATGTTTTCATAACCAGTTCGATAGAAAGCAGGAATCAAAGAAAGTAAATCCTTAAAGGTCGACTTAGAGGTATTTAACTTCAGATCCATATTGCTTTTATTTTCTAACATTTCATAGAAACCATCCACAGAAAGCTTGAAATTATTCAACGCTAGTGTATTTTCACGTAAGGTAAACTTGGAAGATTTCTCTGTAAATTCCATCAAGATGTTGGCCACCAAATCCGTTTTAACTTTAGACAAGTATTTCATTCCATCCATTTTAAACGTCAAGCCATCGATGGTTGTTTTTGTGTCGAAATCAATGATGTCAGCCGTCAAATCTCCCGAACCACTATGGTTCAAGTTCACTAAATCAGCAAACATATTTGAAGAACGATCGTCATATCTTACTTGTCCTTCTGTAATTTCGTAGTGTTTTAATGATAATTTAAAAGCGGATGGTTCTTCCTCTTCAGGTGTCTTTAATGAATCGGGCTTCATAATATCATAATTTGCTACACCATTTTTTAAGATGCGCACGTCTATTTTAGGTTTTACCAATGAAAATCCTTTAATTTCAAATTTATCACCAAATAAACTCCAGAAATCTAAATGTACTTTTAGACGTTCCACATTGACCAATTCCACTTTATCAAACGTGTCGCGCCCAGTAACAGTGACGCTATCAAATTGAGCGGTTAGATTTGGAAAAGTCGAAATAATCGTCAAGTCAAAATCTTTCACGTCAACATCGGCTAAAAGCATTTTATTAACTTCTTTTAACGCGAGGTTTTTAATCTCATCCTTATACATGATTGGAAGGATAATCATTGCAGCAAGGAGCAAAACGAAACTAATTCCCAAACCGATGAATAGTTTTTTAACCCAGCTTTTCTTTTTTGTAACAGATTTATTCATATTCAGTAAAAATTTATGACGATATTTGACATTAACGTAAATATATTGAAATTCTTGAGGCAAATGAAAAATAAAATCAATCTTTTCGTAATAACGTTTATCCTGCTACTAAGTAATGGGCTTATTTTTTCGCAAATTCAATCAGGGAAAGTGGAGCCATCCAATGAGCAACAAATCATAAAGCCTAAAAAAGAGAAGCCTATACGTGAAAAGAAATATCACTTGAAGGATAGTGATTCATCAGACAATACCTTTTTATTTTTTGGAGGAGGAATGTTTTTTTCGAACCCAATCAATCAAGCAACGGACAATTTATTCAGTAAACCTCTTACACTGGAAAAAGAAGAAAAAGGGATAATAACTCCTTATGCTGGAATTAGTTATAAAATCGGACTAGCAAAAGGGTTTTATGTAAGTTTTGGATTGGACTATGCAAAATCAGGGGAACAATTTAGCTGGAAATCCACTACGAGTGATTCGTCTTATGCTTACAAAAATAGGTATCAATTAGTATCTATTCCGATGGGAATTAATTATTTGGTGGGGAAGAAGATTCAATTTATTGGAGGATTGGGTTTTGCACCGAATTTGACGTTTGGTTCTAAACAGCTTTTAAACACCATCACCGAGGATAAGAATGATGTAACAACCACGATTCCATTACGAAATAAAGTGAATGACTTTAATATTGCTGGATACGTTCAAGCAGGAGTTCAGTTTAAGATTATCAGTGGCTTTTATTTTTATGTACTTCCAGAATTCCGATATTCCTTTTTCAACACACTAAATAAGCAAGCCTCGTATGGTCGAAAATATTGGTTGTTAGGTGGACAGGCTGGTTTTTCAATCAGTTTTTAAGCAAGATTTTCATCCTCAGACTCATCTTCCCACAGAAGGAATTCGTTAATATCCTTTCGGTCATGTTTGCTCGGCCTTCCTGTTCCGTAATTGCGATAGGTAGATTGTGATAAGGCGTATGTTTTATATTTTTCAATCTCTTCAGGTTTTGTGACATCGATAAGATAATCAGTAACGAGTTTAGCTCCCACTCTTCGATCAAGTAAGTCTTTGATTTTGTATTCAAAAATGGCAGTGTTTTTAATGACTTGAAGAACATCGCCTTCTTTGACATCTCGAGAGGGTTTTACTTGAGTTCCATTCAGTTTTATTTTTCCCTTTTGTACCAAATCAGTAGCAATAGATCGTGTTTTGGTTAAGCGAACACACCACGCATATTTGTCAATTCGGATACTCATATTAAATAAAAGATTTGAAGTCGTAAAGGTAGGATAAAATAATGGTGAGTAAAAGGAGACTATTAATTTTCATTACCCACTACTAATTTTACTTGAAATGATGGTTCTAAAGCAGATACCTTGTTAATTACTTCTTCTGGAACATATTTACTAGTTGTTAATAATGGAACAGGGATATTAAACTTCATCGACATTTCGGGTAAAATTATATTTCAAGAAACGATTGGATTAGCTGATGGACGCCAGCATATTGAGCTGAATGTTTCTCCACTTCCAATAGGAATATATATGGTGCAATTCGTTTCCGAAGAAGGAATTTCTTCTGTTAGTAAACTGGTAATCGCGAGATAGTAAATCAAAAGATTCCCCTCAAACGCAGGGCAAACTCACACTTTAATATTTAGTATTTCCCATAAATAGTCCATATTCCA
>JBEBRN010000068.1:0-15249 GCA_040394775.1 Taishania pollutisoli | reverse complement strand
TTATAAATTCATATTGCTGATTACTAGCATTTTAACAACTCCGAAACTTTAGTAATTATCATTCACTTTTAAAATTTATTTTACAGGAAGCACCCCATAATTCTATTATTTTTCGTTTATTTACATCATGAATAAAATAATCTTATTTTTTGCTTTTCTCTTAAGTTTCTCACTGAAAAGTTTCTCACAATTAATAGAAGGTGAATTAGTGACCGATAAACGCAAAATAGTTTCGGACATTACTCCAATTATTAGCCCTTCCAACTATGATGGTAAAATACTTTTCACCATTTCTGTTGATAGCTATGGAAATGTTACGAGCGCAAAAATAATAGAGGAAAGAACTACAATAAATTCAACTCCAGCGAAAATTAAGGCGACTAATTTAATTTATAATGTTAAATTTGAGCCGGGAACCTATTTCCCCAAATACCACACTGGAGTTTACCAGATAATCTTTAAGAAAAATTAAAGTCAATACATGGAGTATAATACACAACGTCCACATCTTGCATTGCCAGAATACGGTAGAAATGTACAAAATATGATTGCTTTTGCAATGGAGTTGCCCACTAAGAAAGAAAGAAATTCGGCTGCTCAAGCTATTATTGAAGTGATGGGACAATTAAACCCACACCTAAGAGACGTTGAAGATTACAAGCATAAACTGTGGACACATTTATTTCTTATGTCTGATTTTAAATTAGATGTAGACTCTCCTTATGAAATTCAATCCAAAGAAACTTTACAGGAGAGACCAGAAATCATGGAATATCCTAAAGGAAAAATTACCTATGGACATTATGGTAAATATACCGAGAGTATGGTTCATGAAGTCACCAAAATGGAAAATGATGAAGATCGTAAATACTATAAAGATGTCATCGCTAATTTCATGAAAAAGCAATTCTTGGTGTACAATAACAATGCGGTAGAGAACAATGTAATCGTTAAGCAACTAGAAGAACTTTCTAAAGGAGCCTTAACACTTGCCAATCCTAACGATGCACTTCAAGAAACGAAGGAAATGCTTAAAAGTATTGGTTTGAGTCCATCTAACGTGAACAATACTAAGAAGGTATATAAAAATCAACGAAAAAAATTCAAGAAAAAAAAATAAGTCATGGCATCTTTTGAAATCTATGGTGGAAAAAAATTAAAAGGAGAACTGCATCCTCAAGGTGCTAAAAATGAAGCGCTTCAAGTTATTTGTGCGGTACTTTTAACTCCAGAAAAAGTAACTATTTCCAATATTCCTGATATTGTTGATGTTAACAAGCTCATCAACTTATTACAAGTAATCGGCGTAAAAGTCGAAAAAGTAGAGAAAGGAACCTATATTTTCCAAGCGAAAGAAATTGACTTAAAGTACCTTGAATCGGAAGATTTCAAAAAGCGCGCAGGTGCTTTACGTGGTTCTATTATGATTGTTGGGCCGTTACTAGGTCGTTTTGGAAAAGGATATATTCCAAAGCCTGGAGGTGATAAAATAGGTAGAAGACGTTTAGATACACACTTTGAAGGGTTACAAAAGCTAGGAGCAAAATTTAACTACGATGCTGGAGAGCACTTCTACTCTATCGAATCAAAACAATTAAAAGGAACGTATATATTATTGGATGAAGCCTCCGTAACGGGAACTGCCAATATTGTCATGGCCGCTGCTTTAGCAAAAGGCACGACTACAATCTACAACGCTGCATGTGAACCTTATTTACAACAGTTATGTAAAATGCTCAATTCAATGGGAGCTAAAATTCACGGAGTTGGTAGCAATTTATTGGAAATTGAAGGTGTAGAATCATTAGGCGGTTGTTACCATAAAATTTTACCTGACATGATTGAGATTGGTTCTTTCATTGGATTAGCAGCAATGACAGGATCTGAGATTACAGTAAAGAATGTAAGTTATGACAATCTTGGAGTGATTCCAAGTGTCTTCAAACGCTTAGGTATTAAAATGGAACGCATCAATGATGATATTTTTATTCCTGCACAAGACAGTTATGAAATTGACACGTTTATAGACGGCTCTATTTTAACCATTTCTGACGCTCCATGGCCAGGTTTTACGCCTGACTTACTTTCAATCATTTTAGTGGTTGCAGCACAAGCTAAAGGAAGTGTTTTGATTCATCAAAAGATGTTTGAATCCCGATTATTCTTCGTTGATAAACTCATCGATATGGGAGCTCAGATTATTCTTTGCGATCCACATAGAGCGACAGTTATTGGCCTAAATAAAGCACATCAATTAAAAGGTATTTCAATGACTTCTCCTGATATTCGTGCAGGTGTATCCCTTCTTATTGCGGCTTTATCGGCGAATGGAAAAAGTACTATCCACAATATCGAACAAATTGATCGCGGATATGAAAACATTGACATACGTTTAAGTAACATTGGTGCAGACATTCGACGTATCAGCTAACTGACATTTTAGCAACATTTCTCTCTTATTATGACAGCTTGTCCTTAAAACCTGTTATGGCAAACATTTTGTAAATGACGGGGGAACGATATTGTTATAAAATAACGACATGAAAGAACAAAACGAAGATTCTAAATCGCAAGAGGTGAATAAAGAGAATTTGGACACCAATGAAAACGTTGAAAACCAAGAGGAGACTCAACAGGAAAACAATGAGACAAATTCATTAGAAGGTCAACTAAAAGAGTTGAATGATAAGTACATTCGCTTGTATTCTGAATTTGACAACTATCGAAAGAGAACAAATAGAGAAAAGGTAGATATTATTGTCAATGCTAATGAAGATTTATTAGTGGAATTACTGCCTACCATGGATGATTTTGAGCGGGCTATCGAGAACAATAAATCAACTGATGATATTCAAGTAATAAAAGAAGGTTTTGAATTGATTTACAATAAGTTTAGAAGTAATTTAGAGTCGAAAGGATTAAAGCAAATACAAGCTAAAGGTCAGCCTTTTGACAGTGAATTACATGAAGCTATTGCAAATGTACCAGCACCTGACACTAAATTAGTCGGTTGCGTTGTGGACGATGTAACAAAAGGATATTTCTTGAATGACAAAGTCATTCGTCATGCTAAAGTGGTGGTCGGACAATAATAAATTATGGGACAGAAAAGAGATTATTACGACATTTTAGGGATAGAGAAAAATGCTACGGAAGCTGAGATTAAAAAAGCGTATCGTAAAATGGCATTAAAATATCATCCGGATAAAAACCCTGACGATAAAAGTGCTGAAGATAAATTCAAAGAAGCAGCTGAAGCTTATGAAATCTTAAGTAACGCTCAAAAGCGCAGTCGATACGACCAATATGGTCATGCTGGTGTTGGTGGCAATGGTGGCTTTGGCGGAGGCGGTATGAACATGGATGATATCTTCTCTCAATTTGGAGATATTTTCGGTGGTGCATTTGGTGGTGGCTACAGTGGCGGAGGCGGAAGAAGAGCTGAGCGTCGTGTCAAGGGAACAAGTATTCGGGTTAAAATTAAAATGACCCTAGAAGAAATTACCGAAGGTGTAAATAAAAAAATAAAAGTCAACAAGCTTGTTAATGCTGAGAATGTCACGTTTAAAACATGTACTACTTGTAATGGTTCTGGTGTAATTACGCGTGTTTCTCAAACATTCTTGGGTGCTATGCAAACCCAATCTACCTGTCATTCATGTCATGGAGCAGGAAAAATGATTGACAAAAAACCTGCTGGATCGGATGAAAATGGTTTAATACGTAAAGAAGAAGTCATAGAATTGGATATCCCTGCTGGAGTTGAAGATGGTATGCAATTAAGTGTTACTGGAAAAGGAAATGCAGGTCCATTCAATGGTATACCAGGAGATTTAATCGTCGTAATTGAGGAGATTCCTCATGCTGAATTAAAGCGCGAAGGTGAGCACATACATTGTGAAGTCTTTATCAATTTTGCCGATGCGGTATTAGGAACACATATTGAAGTACCAGGTATTAAATCAAAAGCAAAAATAAAAATTGAACCAGGTACTCAAAGTGGTAGAGTACTTCGACTTAAAGGAAAAGGAATTCCAAACATCCAAGGGTACGGAACAGGAGATCAATACGTTCACATTAATGTATGGACGCCAACCAAAGTTTCCAAAGAAGAAAAAGCACTCTTAGAAAAGTTACAAACGAGTGAAAACTTTAGCCCAAAAAATGACGGAACGGAGAAAGGTTTTTTTCAACGAATGAAAGATATGTTTAATTGATTAAAAAAGATGATGTCAATCATCATCTTTTTTAAACCAACCTTTCCGCATGAAATAATATAACATGCCTATTGCGAGGAGTATCATAATTCCCCATACAATCCAATAGGCATTTTTCATTCCTAACTCTGGCATATACTTGAAATTCATACCATAAACACCAACAATAAATGTCAACGGAATAAAAATAGTACTGACTAAAGTCAGTAATTTAATAACCTGATTCATCTTTTGATCATTGATGGAATAACACAAGTTTGTTAGACCTTCTAAAATCTGTTTATTGGTATCTATTTCTTCCAACAACCAAGTGCAAGACTCATATATTTTTAAAAAATAAGAACGATTTCCTTTTTTTATTAATGTTATTTGTAAGTGTTGAATCTGGCTACCAACATCTTTTAGTGGAGAGACAATTTTTCGTAACTGTGTTAATCGTCGTTTCTGAAGTTCTATTAATCTTAAGAAATTTCTTAAATTATTTTCAGCCATTGTTTTAGTGAAGATAATTTGATCCAATTTCTCCACTTCATTTACAATATCTTCAAGCGTTTCAAAGTAATTTTCAACAACTGCATCCAGTAATTTAAACAACAAGAAGTCTGCTTCTTTTGATTTTATTTTCCCTATATTATTATCAATACGATTTCGAACATCTGGAAAGTGATCAGACTGCCGTTCCTGTAAAGAAATGACGAAATCTTCTCCTAGAATGAAAGATAATTTCTCTTCCACTAATCGCGTTTTATTCTTCTGAGGTAATACTGATTTTATTTTAAAATAAAGATAACGGTCAAATTCTTCTACTTTCGCTCGTGAGAACTCACTGTGAACATCATCTAATAAAAAACTTTCTAGACCTAAACTTTCAAATAATTTTAAAATATTATCGGTATCATTTATTTTATGATAATTCAGCCACGCTACTTTATTCTTATCCAGTGATTTTGAAAAGGATTTAGCAAAAAATGCTTCATTACCCTCCGTATAATCGTACTTTGAAGAATTATATTGATATAATTGACACGTTTCTGCCATAGTGGAAAATTAAATTTTATGTATCTGTCAACCTATTAATATCTTAGGTGACGCTCTTTTTTATCTTCGTAGATATCGTCGATTTTAATTAAAATTCCTGTTTCTTCAACACCTCCAAAATCATCATTGATGCACGTTCCAAAGACCTTCATTGTTGCCGAAAGATTCATATACACATTCACTAATGGTGGAATGAACTCCCCTTTTTCTTTCACAAAAGCATTTAATTTTCTATACCCCTCTTTGTATGCCAATCCTTTTAGCTCCTTTTCTACGTATGTAGTATCTTCTTCCATATTTAAAGGTCGATGTGGCTTTACAAGATTTTCTTCATCAGGGAAATAATAGCCTAAGAATTTCAATAGATAATTTCGTGCTTCTGGAGCATAACTTGGATACATTGTGAACTTACCAAATAAGTAAAGTATGTGTGGGTACTTATTTACCAATCCTCCCAAACCATCAAAGATATTATCTAGTGCAAAAAGGCCTTTTCGATAGTTATTAGAAGGTTGAAACTTAGGTTGTATCCAGCTTCTGCCAAGTTCGATTGTAAGGGGAAGATATTCGTTCACAAATCGTTCGGAGAAATCAAAATAATGTGTTGTAGAAAGATGTATTTCATCCGCTTGTAATGCTTTTTCACAAAGAATATAGCGATATCCACCAATGATTTCTTCATCCTCAGGTGACCATAAGACCAACTGTTCGTAACACAAATCACCTGTGTCAAATTCGTCTAAATCCAATGAATTTCCTGTTCCACCGCCAGCAGCACGAAAGGTAATCTCGCGTAATCGTCCTATCTCTCGAACAACATTTGGAGCATTGTGAATATTTACACAATAAATTTCGTTGTCGCCTTTACGTGTTTTACGCAAAAAAGTAGACGAATTTAATTCGTTCTTTATTAAATTCTTATCTACCGATGCTATTATTTCTTGCTTCATTTTCAGTCTTTATCAATGTGGGTTTAAATAAAAAAAGAGAGAAAAAACTCACTTTCCTAAACGCATATCTAGTTACGAATATATACTTTTTTGTCCATTTTAAAGACATTTAAGTAGACATATTATTTGATTTGATCGTATTTTGTCTTAAACCTTATCATTTACCTGAATGATAAATAATTGATTTACATTCTAATCGACTATTAAAAATTTAATAGTCTCGTTAATCAGCCACTTTCAATGTTAAATTCTGATATAAAATTGTATAATTATTAGTGTTAGGATTGAATAAATAGACTCTTAGATCTTTTAAATTATTAGGATTTATTTCCAAAGCTCTTTTAAAAGTATATTCTCTATGTTTCCCAGATGCCCAATTCAGATTAAATGAACTATAGTTATTGTTTCCTTTTAAGTCAGTATAATCTACTACAAAAACAAGTGTTTCTCTGTTTAAATGAGGGGTATTCACTTTACATTCAAACTCAAACTTTAGATGGGAAGAATTTACGCTAGTCCACGTAGAGTCTATCAGACTATAATACATTTCAGAAGTACTTACTGGTGATTTACTATTAATTACTTTCATTATTTCCCAATTATATTCTTTTTTACGTTTTAAAATAGTTTGCCATGTTCGAGGATTGTATTTCAATAAATCGTACCCTTTTGATTTGTATTCATTAACGCCATCAATCTTAGAAGAGACTATTTCCTCATCAAACATTTGTTCTCTAAGATATCTTCGAGGAACATAAAAATTGGTTGGATTGTTCCTCCTAACATGGTAAGCATACGTCAGAATTTGCGTATTATAAATAGCTAAAGTTGGATTACCTTCATGTAATTGGCTAATTAAGAAGTCAAAATATTTTTGTTCTATACGATCATCAGGTGAAAAAATAGACGTGTTGAAATTAAAATGCTTGACGCCAATAATAGGTAATAAACAAAAGAGTAAACCAAACCAATGGTATTTGGGGTAATTATCTAATACAAACAAAGATGAACCAATAAAAAGAAGTATTAAGTGCATTCCTACTCTATCTTCGGGATAATTTATCTCCATTAACCAACGCATAAGTTCAATTGCGATTAAATCTCCAATAAAAACACCGATAAAAAGTGTTGAGATATTGCCAAACAATGTTGCTCCACCCTTTTTAACCCATGTATAAATTAAATGAAAGACAAACAGTAGAATAGATAAAATAAGAGCATATTTAATGATAACAGATGTAGAAAACAAAATCAATATACTAATTGTAGCACCCGTTGACAACCATAACCCATCTAGATTACCATAGTATAATGCACCATTTAACTTTAAAATAAATGAAAAATACATAGCAGGAATCAAAGCCAAGGCAACTAGGGTAGAAATGGACAAATAAATATAGAGTTGATTGTATTTATTCTTTTGTCTAGATTCAATGAAGGTCTTAATTCCTATATAGCCAAAAATGATAAAATAAGTAATTACTAAATTCAAATTGGCATAAATACCAAGCAAAGCTAAAATTGCCAACAGTACTAAATTTCTAGTGCTAAATCGTTTGTTTATTTGTATAAAGAAATAAAATGAAGCTATCAAAAAAGCCATAGACATTCCATAACCTCTACAATAGGCAAAATAATCTAAAAGATAAGGAGTGGTCGTCAAAGCTATTACAAAAGCATAGCGTAGTGTCGATTTATTGAATAATAAAGCTATTTTATAAATAGCAAAAAAGTACAGCAAAAAGGAAAAAATATTTGGTAGCCGAATAGCCCATATATGATCTCCAAAAATGGAATAGCAAACTTTACTCAAAAAACTATTTAACAAATGATTATTGGCATCCAAAACAGTATTTCTACCCCAAATTGTTCCATAATCTACATAGTGAAATAGAGTTGCTAATTCATCGTGTATTGGCTCCACCCAAAAGGCACGTAATAGCAGATACACAAAAACAAGCACACAAAGAATGGCTGAAAAATATGTAAAAGAAGATATTGTTTTTAGTCGCATAAATTTCTATTCCAATATATTTCAGTAAAGATAAAATAATTTGAAACAATGAGAAAAGGCAGATAAAAAGAAAAATTCAGTCTATTCCGTATAAAAATTATCTATTTTCAATTATAAAAGATATCTTTGATAAGCGAGTCACGTCATAAGCTATTACATCTTATAAATAATTTATGGCACACTTAAAATTCACAAACTAAATTGTCTGTTATGGTCTATAATTTAAGTGCTAACACCTCTATTCTCAACGAATTCATTGCGGAAATTAGAGACGTTGAAATTCAGAAAGATTCTATGAGATTTCGAAAGAATCTAGAACGTTTTGCTGAAATATCGGCATATGAGATTTCTAAAACACTCACTTACAAAACTATCAGTGTGACAACACCTTTGGGAATTTCAGAGGAAAAAGTACTGGAAGATCAGCCTGTACTAGCGACCATTTTACGTGCAGGTATTGCGATGCATCAAGGTTTTTTAAATTATTTTGACAAATCAAATTCAGCATTTGTGTCTGCCTACAGAAAATATTCATCAGCTGATAAATTTGATATTTACGTGGAATACGCCACTGCTCCAATCATCGAAGACAAGGTATTAATTATTACCGATCCAATGTTGGCTACTGGCGCTTCTATGATTACTTCCTATAAAGCACTTTTAAAGTACGGTAAACCTAGTCGTGTTATTATATCGGTAGCAATTGCTTCTCAAGAAGCAATTGATTATGTTAAGAAACATATGCCTGCAGGAACAGCTATTTATGTAGGTGCTATCGATACCGAACTGACTGCTCAATCGTATATTGTTCCAGGCTTAGGTGATGTTGGTGACTTAGCATTTGGTAAAAAACAATAAGAATGAATTGGGGGAAATATCTCGGTTTACTAGGGATAGCCACATTTAAATTTATGGTTGCTCCTTTTGGAGGTAAACCATTAAATTTAAGTTTTATCGAGACTTACTTAGCATGTGTTGCAGGAGCTATTTTGAGTGCCACCATATTCTTTTTTCTAAGCGAATATTTAATAATTAAAAGCATTAAAAAGCGTCAACAAAAAAGGAAAGAAGCGAAAGATATGGGTTTGCCTTTTCCTGAAAAAAGGAATTTCACATTCACAAATAAATTAATTGTCAAAATAAAACATGTTTTTGGAATCTATGGAATTTGTTTTATTGCTCCTTTAGTGTTATCCATTCCTATTGGCACCATTATTTCAGTGAAATTTTACGGTAAAGATAAGCGTACTCTTCCTCTTATTATAACGGGGATTTTAGTTAATGGTTTTGTATTGACCTCATTGGCCTATATGAAACAAATTATTCACTTTTTTACCGCTTAAGATTTGGAGAAAGAACAATTATTTTTCGATTTAGACCGCACACTTTGGGACTTTGAAGCCAACTCTAAAAACGCCCTATCGATTCTTTACAATGATTTAGGCTTAAATAAAAGCACCAATCATTTTGTGCAATTTCATAGAATCTATAAAAAAGTAAATGCCGAATTATGGGCGTTATATGCCAATAACAAGCTCTCCAAAGAAGAATTACGTATTCAGCGATTTACTAAAACGTTGCGTAAATTAAAGATTGAAGACGATGACTTAGCACGGCAATTATGTGATGGGTATATTGAAATTTCGCCCAATCAAACACTACTTTTCCCCAATACTATTGAGACCTTAACTGAGTTAAAACAGTTGGATTACAAAATGAGCATCATCACAAATGGTTTTTCAGAAGTTCAGTTTCGAAAGTTAGAAAATTGTAAACTGATGGATTTCTTTGATACCGTTGTATGTTCCGAAGTAGTCGGTTATGCTAAACCCGATAAAAGAGTTTACAATTATGCTGCTGCTCAAGTAAATACTTCGCATGAAAACTGTGTGATGATTGGTGATAGCGTAAAGGCAGATGTCTTAGGGGCAGAATCTGCTGGAATGAGAGGGATTCTTTTTGATCCCAATCCCAAAAAAACATATTCACAAGAATTACAACGCATTAAAGACTTGAGTGAATTACCACTCTTACTGATGAAAGATTCTTTTTAAAGATTCTCTCCGATTAATCGTTCTAATTCATTCACAGGAAAGGTGCCTATTTGGCGCCATTTAATTTCACCTTGTTGAAAGATTATTAAAGTAGGCACACTTTTTATCTTAAATCGACTAACCAATTCTTTTTCCTTGTCTACATCTATTTTGAGAATGTTTGCTTTTTCTCCTACTCTACTTTCTAACTCATCTAGCGTCGGCTCAAACCATTTGCATGGACCGCACCATTCGGCATAAAAATCAACAAGTGTCGGTTTCTCTTGTTGTATTATTTCGTCAAAAGTCATCTTAGTAAAATCTTCAATTATTAATCTATTCGAGAACTCTCTTCTTCTTTTGAAGGAACTTCTATATTCGATTCCTTTTTCTTGAACATAGAAAACAATAATCCGCCCATTAACATTCCGTAAAGCGTGCTATTTAAAGGTTTAGAAGTAATAGCACAAGTACCTGAACTACATCCTACAAAATTCCAATATAGGTATCCTCCTAGTGCGCCAACCATTACACCAATAATGGTTAACTTATTATCTTTTATAATTTTCATTGATTCTCGTTTAATATTAATTCTACTTTAAGAATACAAATATCACGCTATAAACGTATAAATAGGGTAACTTAAGTTACACATTGAAAGAAAGAAATGGGGAGAATACTAATAATTATCTAGTTACTTTCGACTTTGCTTCAATGTCATTCAGTTGATAGAAGGTATCCGATTGAATAACTCTATCAATTCCTTCTTCTAACGATAGAAAAGGACGCTTTAAAATAGTTTTCATGTTGGTAACATCTGGTTGTCTTCTGGTCATATCTCCTTCTTCTAACGGTGGAAGGTGAACAATCTTAGAAGAAGACCCTGTACGTTCTATAATGATTTTGGCTAACTCTAAAACCGTTGTTTCGTGGTCATTACCAATATTGATTACTTCATTCACAAATTTATCTTGTTCAAAAGCGGCAACGCACGCATCAATATTGTCATCAAAATAACAAAATGTGCGTGTTTGATCGCCTTTTCCAAAAATGGTGATCGTATCATTTTTTAACGCCGCTTTTATGAATTTACTAATCACAAAATCAGGGTTTTGTTTAGGACCATACGTATTAAAAAATCTAAAAACAGTATAATTTAAACCCCACTCTTTTTGATAAGAACGGCAAAAAGCTTCTCCTAGATTTTTTACAATTGCGTAAGGTAAACGGGAATTTAAAGGTGTTGTTAATTCTCTTTGTGGCATTTCTACTGGCTCTCCATATACTTCGGAAGAAGAAGAATAGAAAATGCGTTTCACACCTGATTTTGCAGAAAAATCAAAAATATTTTTCAGACCTTCAATATCTTCTAAAACCATCAGTGGAAAATCGGTTGTGCGCTTTACGCCAACAACCGCGGCATAATGAAATACATAGTCAAATTTATAATTGGCAAATAACTCCTTTACAAATTCATATTTATTAACGTCTCCCTCAATAAATGTGAAATTATCGTATGCAGAATGACTAATTTTCAACTTACTTCCAGTAAGAAAATTATCTACAGCAACTACATAATAATCAGGATTTTGAACTAATTTATCGGTTAAACAACTAGGTACGAATCCTGCTCCTCCTGTGACTAAGATTTTAATCATTTTTTTTAATTATAGGACGTAAAGGTATGAATGTTTAACGAGATATTATAAAATTTGGGTGTTTAATTTCAAATCTAGCAGTTGGATATTTCACAGTTTAAGATAAAAAACAATCAATCTTCTACGATTTGTAATTTGGCGAAACGCAATAGTAAAGTTTTAGAACCTTCTTTTGGAAAGAAAATTACAGCCCGTTTATCATCACCAGCTCCTGTAATTTGAATGACTTTACCTTTTCCAAATGACTCGTGTATCACATTGTAACCTACCTTTAAATCAGAGAGGCTACTTGCCTGAAAACTACCTGGTGTCGAAGGCGTTTTGTTCACATCATCCAACGAACGAAGATTCTTTGATGGAAATCCTTTTATCTTATTCAATCCTCCGGTATGAAACTGTTCTTCCACTCTACCCGATTTCAACGAACGTCCTTCGCCTCCTCGAATAGTTGTCTCATGCTCTGTAAATTGTCGATCAATTTCAGAGATAAAACGGCTTGGTTCGGAAGTTTCTAAGCGGCCAAAGACAAAGCGTGAATTCGCATACGAAATAGTACACGTATCTTCTGCACGCGTCAAAGCAACATAAAATAAACGGCGTTCTTCTTCCAAGTCTTCACGTGATTGCAAGGTCATTTGAGATGGAAAAAGATTTTCCTCCAAACCAACTAAAAACACATGTTTAAACTCCAATCCTTTGCTGGAGTGAATGGTCATTAGTGATATTTTATTGTTGTCGTCGTCTTTTTGAATGTCGGCATCTGTCAACAATGCCACATCGATTAAGAATTCAGATAATGTTTTGACATCACCTTCTGTCGATTGCTGAGAAAACGTTTTAATTCCGCTTAATAATTCTTCAATATTTTGGTATCTTTCTACTTCTTCTGGCCCTTTGTCTTTTTCATCGCTCAATTCTTTCAATAACCCAGAAGACTTCGCAATCTGCATCGCCATTTCATACGCCGTAATTTTATCTATTTCAGCGCTAAAACTTTGAATCATTAAGGTGAAATCTTCAATTTTAGAACGTGTTCCACTTGGAAAAAGCTGTAGAATTTCAGGATCACACATGGCATTAAACAACGAAATATTCTTTTCTCCTGCTTTCACAATAAAATTCTCTAACGTTGTTTTTCCAATTCCTCTTTTAGGATAATTGATAACACGTTTTAATGCTTCTTCGTCATTTGGATTAGAAGATAAACGGAAATAAGACAACAAATCTTTAATTTCCTTACGTTGATAAAATGAAACACCTCCATAAATTTTATACGGCATATTCAATCTTCGTAAAGCTTCCTCAAAGGATCTCGACTGGCGATTCGTACGATAGAGAATGGCAAAATCTTTAAACGCTAATCCTTCATTGTTCTTGGTATCGAAAATACGGTTTACCACCATATTTCCTTCCTCGTTATCCGTTAATGTCCGAACAATCTTGATAGTCGATCCTTGTGGATTTTCCGTCCACACTTTTTTCTGAATCTGATCGCGGTTATTCTTAATAACACTATTCGCAGCTTCGACAATTACTTGTGTAGAACGATAGTTTTGCTCCAGTTTAAACAACTTAAAATCTGGATAATCTTTTTTGAAATTCAGAATATTTTGAATGTTCGCTCCTCGGAAAGAATAAATACTTTGTGCATCGTCACCGACTACACAAATATTTTCAAAAACAGCAGCTAACTTCTTGACAATTAGATATTGCGCGTAGTTGGTATCTTGGTACTCATCTACTAAAATATAGCGAAATTTATACTGGTAATGCTTTAGAACATCTGGAAAATCACGTAGTAAAACGTTGGTGTAAAATAATAAATCATCGAAATCCATTGCGCCTGCTTTGAAACAACGGCTGACATACGATTTAAAAATAGTCGCCATCATCGGACGTTTGTTGGAATAGTCCTCCGCCATTATTTCCGCATTCTGGGCATAATCATCGGCAGAAATTAACGAATTTTTCGCCGTTGAAATGCGATTATAGACTACATTTGCTTTGTATAGTTTATCGTCTAAGTTCAACGATTTGACAATATCTTTCAGTAAACTCTTCGAATCTTGGGTATCGTAAATGGTGAAATTTTGTGGAAAACCAAGACGTTCGGCGTTCATTCGTAAAATGCGTGAAAAAACCGAGTGAAACGTTCCCATCATGACATTTCGTGCATCGGCATCACCAACAATCGTGGTAATACGCGCTTTCATCTCACTTGAAGCTTTGTTGGTAAAAGTTAATGCCAAAATATTGAACGGATCAATTCCTTTCTCAATCATATAGGCGATACGATAGGTTAAAACTCTCGTCTTTCCTGATCCCGCACCTGCAATTACCATTGATGGTCCCTCGTAATTTATGACAGCTTCACGTTGACTGCTGTTTAACTCTTCTAAAAATGCACTCATAATGGACAAATTTAGGAAAATAAAAGACGTGATTGAGATACGATTGAGGGATTCTTTTAATTTGTATTTTTCTTGTCGTGAATAATCAAATTTAAGATCTTATTCCCATCTCAAAAACTGTTAATTTTCGTTGGTTTTTGTATTTTTAAAAATAATTATTACTATCTTTAATAATCAAAAGTTACCTGAATTATTTTAATCTGAATGATATGCAAAATTACACCTTAAAGTTAAAGGAGACAGATGCTAAATCTATCGCATTAATCAACTATCTCAAGACGTTGGATTTTGTAGAATTATCAAAAGACGGCGATTGGTGGGACGAATTGGAGATAGAAAGTAAATCTTCTATTGAAAGAGGATTAAATGATATTAAGAATACTAAAACTCACTCAGACGAAAATGTTAGAAGCGCTGTAAGAAAACGAATTTTAAAAGTTCAAAACAAGTGATTATTTGGTCGGATGAAGCTAAAAAAGGTTATGAAAAAATTATTGATGACCTTTTAAATAAATGGCCTGTAAATATTGCTTTGGATTTTGAACAAAAAATGAATGAATTACTCGATAATCTACTAAAAAACAATCAGCTTTGTCCTGTTACAAGATATAAAGCACTCCGGAAATGTGTTATTCATAAAAATGCTTCTTTGATTTATAAAATCAACAATAAGAACATTGAAATCGTTACGCTTATCTTTAATAAAGATGCTCATTGGTTTTATTAGAAATTGAAGTGTTTTTATGAAGTTTAAAAAAAGAATTGCAACACTTATTTCTTTTTATATCGATTAAAAAGTTCTTCGGTTTTACGGACATATTCATCATAAGCAACAATACGATATTCTTCTTTAAAAAGAATTTTTTTACCAACCAATACTTCGCTAAAAACTTCACGCAGAAATCTTCCCAAAAGCTAGTAACCGCTT
>JBEBRN010000067.1:0-15309 GCA_040394775.1 Taishania pollutisoli | reverse complement strand
GGTAAAATAAACGTTTGTTGATTTTTGAAAATGATAAGTGTTTCTTTTGGAAGATGAACAATTTTCAAAATATCTTTATAACTTTTTTGAGAACTTCCTCCTTTATCAGACGTTTTTAGATATTCATCGGTAATTTCAAGTTCTGCTTCACGATCAAAATGTTTTTCAAATTTTACATTGATATCGTTTTCAAATCGACTTTCATAAAGTCGCTTTATTCGTGCTGGATATAGAAAATACCATAATATGCCTATTGCTACAAATGCCATTGAAATAATATAGTTTTTATCTACTGCAAAATAAACGGCAATCGCTAAATTGATTAACATGATGACTAGCGGTTGTCGTTTTAGTTTAATATTAAATTCAGCTGATTGACTGACGTGATATAATTGAAAATTCAAAAAATTCTTCTTTTCTACGGTATAGGTATATTTCATGTTTTTAATTTTATCCATTAATTCATCTCAAATTTAAAAACTTAAATCCATATTCGGATGTTTCACTTCTTTTTTCACTTATAAACATCATTTAATGTATAATTAATCTCTCATATCGTTTCTTCAAAACGTTGTATTTAATATCTTTGAATTATGGAAGAGAATACATCTGTAAAATGGCATCAAAAGCTTCTTCGGAAATTTCGGAATAAATATATTCTGACGTTTACCATATTCGCTATTTACGCACTCTTTATCGATGATAACGATGTTTTCACCTTAGTGAATCACCATGTAAAACTTACTAAATTAGAGCGAACACTGGTTGAAAAAGAGAAAACGCTTGAAACCACGAAACAGACGCTGATAGAATTAGATGATGCGCATTATTTAGAAAAATTCGCTCGAGAAAAAAAATACTTCAAAAAAGACAATGAAGATATATTTGTAATAACGCAAGAATGAATCTAATTTTGCGGTTTATATATGTTTTGTCTGTTGTTATTATCTTTAATCCATGAAACGGTATACCCTTCAATTATCCTATAATGGAAAGCACTATTTTGGCTGGCAACGACAACCGAGAGAAATAAGTGTGCAAGAAATTATAGAAACCGCTTTGACTAAATTGAATCATACCCATCCAGTCGGTGTTGTGGGATGTGGAAGAACGGATACCGGCGTACATGCAGCAGATTATATCCTTCACTTTGATTTTACGGAGATAGATAATTTGGAGCAATTTGTTCAACGTCTGAACAGAATGTTACCGCGTGACATTGTTATTTTTGAAACAAAAGAAGTTGCTGCTGATTTTCATGCACGTTTTGATGCGAAAAGTCGTACGTATCGCTACTTTATTCAAACTACCAAGGATTGTTTTAATTACGAACAACGACATTATGTGCATGTACCGTTAGATGTCGCTAAGATGAATGAAGGGGCGAAATTGTTTATAGGAAAACAAGATTTCACGTCTTTTTCCAAGTTGCATACAGATGTTAAAACGAATATGTGCGATGTGACTTCTGCCAAATGGGTACAAACAAGTGAACATGAATTGTATTTTGAAATAACAGCGGATCGTTTTTTGCGCAATATGGTGCGAGCGATTGTTGGAACGCTTTTAGAAGTTGGAATAGGTAAAATTCAAGTAGCGGATATAGCGACTATTTTGGAACAGAAAGATAGAGGGAAAGCAAGTTCATCTGCTCCAGGTCATGCGCTATTTTTGTGGGAAGTGAAGTATTAACATTTTACCATTAAATCACTCTAATCAACTCTCTCCTCGTAATTTTCTGATTTTTTCTCGAGCGTCTGCATTGTAAAGTGATGCAGGATGTTCAAATAAAATTTTCTTATAATATTCCAATGCTTTTTCGGGATTATTCTTTTGCTCTTCGTAGATTTTTCCCAGATAAAAAAGCGCATCATCAATCAAAATATCTTCGGAATGATAGGTGACAATTTCGTTTAAATAGTCAATGGCTTTGTCCCAATTTCCTTGATCCATCATCGCGGTCGCTTTTCGAAGTGCTACTTCGTCCGATAAACCACTTTCAGGATAGAGTTGAATGATAGAATCATACAATGTGAAAGCATTCGCGTAAAGATGTTGGTCTAACAGTAAATCTGCATGCGCAAAAAGCGACATGGCTCTGTAATTACTGTCTAGTCCAAAATTATCGGTAATCAGAATGGATAATTTCATAGCGTCATTCGCAATCACTTTTGTCGTGGATTGTTTTAACACATCTAATTGACTTTGGGCAAATTTGAAATCACCTGTGTAATAGAATATCTTGGCATTTTTATATTTCGCTTCAAATCCAATTGGTTCGTACTTGAACTGACTATCTACTTGCATGTACAATAAAGATGCTTCCCATATTTCGTTAGTCATCACATAAATGTCTGCTAGAAGTACTTTCGCTTCTGCCACTTGCATAGAAGTTAATCCAGAGGTCTTAATTAAATCGTTTAAATTAGTGATTGCTTTTGCAGATTGATTGGCATAATACGCTTGAATGGTTGCTAATTGCATGATTAATTCATAGCTTATGCGACTGTTACCAATCTCTTGAATGGTAGATTCATATTCATGTATAACTTCTTGAATAGAAGTTTGGTCAAAATTTTTAACTTCCGTGATAGCTAAAAACTGAACATGCAACAATGCTTTTCGAGCATCTTTCTCTAAGTATGAATCAGGAATGTTCGCCACATATTTGAATGCTTTTACCGCGACATCATAGGCTTTGTTTTGAAGGCAAATTAATCCTAATTGATAGACACGTTTACCTTGACCATTTTCTCGCTTGTCCAAAGCTTGGACCTGAATCAACGCTACATCAAATTGTTTCCGTTGCGCAAAATACCAAATCAATAAGTCGGAATAAATGACATTAGTACTATTCTTTTGGACTTTTGTCAAAAGCTTTGACTTCACCATATCTTGAAACGATGTGTTTTCGTCATTTTCATGGATGAAATCAGACAGTCGCTCTTGAATGTCACCTGCTTTATTGGGAAACACTTCCACAAAATCTAAATATTCATCCATCATTTTGGAATAATTCTGGGTAGCATAATAGATTTCGGCAAACTCCATGTTTAAAGGAAAATAGTTTCCTAATGTTTTTCGTCCTACTTCTAACGTTTGTTTGGCGTAGTCCAGTTTATTTATGTCTTTGAAAGAACTATATAATTCTAGAACCGTTTTAGAATTGGACGCTCTTGTTTTGATGAGGTTTGCATAAATTTTATCTGCTTCCTTTACACGTTTGTTATCTTCTAAAAAAGCGGCATACTGAAATGGATACGTAATGTTGTTGGGATTTCTATCGATTTGTTTTTTGATAATTTTTTCCGCTTCTTTCGGATTGTCGGTTTTTAACAAACAATCATAGTAACGTGTGAAATTAGCATGACCTTGGTCTTTCTGATAAACTTTTTCATAATAGATGACGGCTTTTTCAAAATCACCTTGCATGTAGTATTGTTGTGCTAATTGCAAATTCTTGTCTTGCGCTGAAACCGTGTAGCTAGCGAATAACAAAAATGAAATACAGAGTGCTTTTAAAAGGGATTTCATGGTTCAATCAGTTCTCTTAAATAATGTTCCGAATCCTCGAAATTACGAATTCCATTGATATAATAAGCGTGTTCCTGCTCAAAGTTAATTTTCAAGTTTTTGACACTTTTAAATTCTTCTTGTATCAATTCATTATAAGTTGTTCTATCACCTGCTCCTTTGGTGACCATTTGTTTCAGTTGAATAAGTTCATGATGCTTTGTTTGAATCATGTTGAGCACTTCTTTCTTGTCTTCAAATAAACGTAAATTGTGACAGGAGAATTTGATATTTTCAATATGTTGAGCCGTTTCAATCGTGATAGTATCCGATGGATAATTTTGTGTATAGTTGGAGAGAATTCCACACCGTATTTTTTGTAATGAATCAGCCGTAAGAAGGTTTATTTCTTGAGATACAAGGCGTATTGAGTCAGTCGTTTCTATCAACTGATCGATTTTTTGGATGTATTCTTTCTTACTGATTTCCAAACAGGAAGACAGCAATGATATTAGAAGGAAGAAAAGTATTCTTTTCATAGTCGTACAAAATAACGAAATATTGAAGAAAACCGTATACATCAACTTATTATAAATGAAAAAAGCTGCCCTTAGGACAGCTTTTTAAACGAATTCATTGAAATTTATAAATAATACTTATTTTCATCAATTAATGCTTGCGCAATTTTCTGACGGCTTTCTTTCGGATTGATCGTTTCTGTTTTTGTGAAACGCTTGATTCCCATTCCCATCATACGTGCTTCGTCACCATCTGCAAATGAGTTGATCGCATCTTTCGCTGCTTTTGCAATTTTATCAGCGGCGTCATAAATGTATGTTTTTGCAATCTCAATTTGAATCGCTGCTGCGGCTTCGCCTTTTGTGTTGATTAATTTTTGAACACGTAATAACAATGATTCAGAAAGATAAGCGTACATCGCCATATCGGCAATATTCATGACCACTTCTTCTTCTTTTGCCATTGTCTGCATTAATTTCTGAACAGCGGATCCCGCCACCATTAAAATAGCTTTCTTGAATCCTTCTAAAGCTGCAAATTCTTGTGCTAAAGGTCCTTCAGGAACTTCTGGTGTTTCAGGAATAGACATTAATTCGTTGGCCACTTTCATCGCTGGTCCCATTAAATCTAATTCGCCTTTCATTCCACGTTTCAAAATCATACTCACCGCCAATAAACGGTTGATTTCGTTTGTTCCTTCAAAAATACGGTTGATACGAGAATCTCTATACGCTCTTTCTACAGGTGATTCAGCAGAATAACCCATTCCACCATATACTTGAACTGCCTCGTCCACTACATAGTCTAACGTTTCAGAACCAGCCACTTTTAAAAGCGCACATTCTGCGGCAAACTCTTCAATTCCTTTTAAGGTTGCTTGACCGTGAGGCATTCCACCATCTTTCAGAGCTTGAATCGCATCATCAATATTTTGAGAAGCTCTGTACGTAGCAGATTCTAGTGCATAAACACGAATAGCTTGTTCTGCAATTTTGTATCGAATAGCACCATATTTAGAAATAGCACGACCAAATTGCTCTCTTTCGTTAGCGTATTTAATCGTTTCAGAAACGGCTGCTTTTGCACCACCTAAAACACCAGCCGCTAATTTAATACGACCGATATTTAATATGTTGATCGCTATCTTAAATCCATTTCCTCTTTCAGAAAGTAAATTTTCAACCGGAACTTTTACATCGTTAAAGAATACTTGTCTTGTAGAAGAACCTTTGATTCCCATTTTGTGTTCTTCGGGATTTAAGGTAATTCCTGCTGAATCGGCTTCAACTAAGAAAGCGGATAGATTTTTATCGTCATCAATTTTAGCGAAAACAGTAAAAAAGTTAGCGAATCCTGCATTCGTAATCCACATTTTCTGTCCTGTGACGCTATAGTATTTTCCATCTGCTGAAAGTGTTGCTTTCGTTTTTCCAGAATTGGCATCTGAACCAGCTGAAGGTTCTGTCAAGCAATACGCTGCTTTCCATTCACCAGAAGCTAATTTTGCCGAATATTTTTTCTTTTGTTCTTCTGTTCCGTAATACAATAATGGTAACGATCCAATTCCAGTATGTGCTCCGTAAGCAACAGAGAACGAATAACCAGCACCTAAGCGCTCAGTAGCTAACATAGTCGTTTTGAAGTCAACACCCATTCCTCCTAATTCTTCTGGAACGGATAATCCTAATAGTCCTAATTCACCCACTTTATCTAATAGAGAAGGCATTAAACCTTCTTCGGCGTTGTCAATACGTTCAATATTCGGAATCACTTCTTGTGCGATAAAATCATCACACATTTGAGCAATCATTTGTTGCTCTTCTGTCCATTCTTCTGGGGTAAAAATTTCTTCAGGTGTTGTTTTTCTAACGATAAATTCTCCTCCTTTAATTGCATTTGTCATAGTTCTATATTTTAAATTTTAGTTTCTTTTAAAATCTTCATTTATTCAAGTTTTAACGTGTCTTCAATAAATTATATAGTGCTAATATATAAAACATAAATTTATTATGCAAGCATACAATTTAAAAAATATATGCAATAACAAAAAAATGAAGGTTCTATTGATGTGGTAAACGGTATTAGCCCTTGATTAAAAAGAATCAAGAGCAAATTATTTTTTAGTAATTTAGAATGATTATTAGACGGATTTCTTCGGTTTTCTACGATAGAAAATAGTCAAGATAAAAGCTAAAGCAGACACCAATAAACTCGTCTTACCAATAATGTCACCAATAGTGGCATAAAGAGTAACGTCCTTATTTCGTTTAATTGTTTGACGTAGAGCTGATCGCACCCACCAGCCCGTAGATTGTACAACATCTCCCCGTTGATTGATAAATGCGGAAGTTCCTGTATTGGCAGAACGAACGACCCATTTACGGTTTTCTATTGCTCTTAAACGAGCAAAAGCTAAATGTTGTTTATAGCCTGGAGTGTCTTTCCACCAACCATCATTGGTAATAATAGCAATGAACTCAGCACCTTGTTTACATTGATTTGCGATGAAGTTTCCAAAAATGGATTCATAGCAAATAGCAGGTGCAAATTTCACTCCGTTTGTTTTCATTATTCTCGGAGCAAATTCAGTTCCTAAGGTAACAGAAGTTCCACCATTTTGAATGGCCAAATCTTGTAAGAATGGGAAGACAGAAACGAATGGAATCTTTTCCACGCCCAATACTAATTTGGACTTGTGGACGAAAGAAGGTCTGTCTAAATGGTCTATCAACATGACTGTATTGTAATATTCTTCAAACCCAGGACCATTGTCATAAGTCGGTAAGGATGCCACAGAACGCTTGGTAGAATAATATTTCTTCGTATTAGCGCCGATTATGAGTGCTGCATTTGGCCACTTAGCTTTACGCTCCACTAAATAATGATAGTAAATAATGCGTTTTACATCTTCCTCTGCAAATAAGTAAGGTAAAGCTGTTTCAGGTGCAACAACAAACTCTGTCTTAGGTGTTGTTAGGCTATCCGCTAAGTCACAAATGGCATTGATTTGAGGTAATATTTCTCCTGAAAACTTTTCTTCATAAGGGTCAATATTTGGTTGAATTACAACAACTTCAGAGTCAACTCCCTTTTCGTTATAGCTGTAATACATCACGAGAGAAATGACAGTAGGAAGTGTTAAAATAAAAGCGAATTGATACAACCACTTTTTATTAGCCTCAAGTGATTTGTGTTGTACAAATCGAGAATAAATAAATCTAAATAGGACAAAATTTGCGGACAAAATCCAGAATGACCCTCCAGAAGCTCCTGTCCAAGAATACCATTGAACGATTTGTGGGAAAGAAGCGAAGATATTTCCAAAATTTAACCATGGATGAGAAAGTTCCCAAAAAGTATGAAGATATTCGAAACCTACCCAATATAAGAACAAGCAAACGAAACCTGTATTTCTACCTAAATGACGTTTCGTTAAGTGATATAATAAGAAAACAAGCGCCATTAATAAGGTGTTGGCGAAGAAAGCCATAAGCGCTCCTCCTTCTGAAGAATTCCATATCCACCAAGTTGCACCAACGTTGTAAATGAAAAAAGTAATATAAGCGTGAATGAAGACTTTTCCAACTCTTAGTCGCTGTTTATAGATAGAATGTTCTAGTAGTAATAAAGGGACTAATGCCACAAAAGAAAGCGGAAATAAACTTCCCGTATTCGGAAAAGAAATAGTCAATAGTATTCCACTAAGTATGCTAAATAAATAGCGCGTTTGCTTGGTAATGATCATGCTTATTTTTTTTCGACAGAAGGATTAAAGCTACGGTAAAGAAAATAGATTCCTATTAAAATGAAGGGAATACTTAACCATTGCCCTGTTGAAAGTATATTGTGTAAGTCTCTTTCGGTTTGTGCGTCTTTGACAAATTCGATTAAAAATCGTCCCATCCACAATACAATCATGAACATTCCGAAAATGGCACCCGTCTTATTCCTCCATTGTTTTTTCCAATACAAGAACATCAACAAGATGAAAGTGAAAAGATAATATATCGCTTCGTATAATTGCGCTGGATGACGAGGTAGAATCTCACCTGTTACTGGATTGATAGCTTCGGGTGAATTGTTGAAAATAAAACCCCAAGGCAAAGTAGTTGGCTTTCCGATGATTTCGTGATTCACTAGATTTCCCAAACGGATGAAACATGCAGCAATTGCAATCGGTGTAACAACTCTGTCTAAAACCCACAACATCGGTTTTTTAATCACATATTTTGCATAGAAAAATAGAATCAGTAAAATCGAAATAGCGGCGCCATGTGAGGCTAATCCACCTTCCCAAACTTTGATAATATCTTGTGGATTTTTGCTGTAATAATCCCAGTCATAAAAGAAAACGTGACCTAATCGAGCACCTACGATGGTGGCAATAACGATATACATCAACAATTTGTCCAAATACGATTCGTCAATTTTGTCTACTTTGAACATACGTTTAATGACAAAATAACCAATGATGATTCCTGTTACGAATAATAAACCGTATTTGTTGGGAGTTGCCCATCCGTCAATTAATTCGGGAGTGACAGTCCAGTTGATGTAAAGTTGATGTAGCATAAATTAAGCGTTAATTTCTTCTGTGTTTTTCTTGTAAGTTAATCGTTCTGAACGACCTTTCTTGAATATTTTATTACTATTTTCTTTCCCTTGACGATAGGCTTTTTGTTCATCTAAAGGTAAATGATGTATATGTGTACATTCTTCGGAACAACAATTATCATATTTAGACTTACATTCATCACATTGGATAAATAGCAAGTGGCATGCGTCGTTTGCACAATTGGTGTGTGTATCACATGGGTTTCCACATTGATGACAGTTTGCAACGATATCTTCTGTAATACGTTCACCTCTTCTTTCGTCGAACACGAAGTTTTTCCCGATGAACTTATTCTCTAATCCTTTTTCTTTACAGTCGTTGGCATATTTGATAATTCCACCTTCGACCATATGCACCTTGTCAAATCCTTTATGCTTGAACCAAGCAGACGCTTTTTCACAGCGAATCCCACCCGTACAATACATAATCATATTCTTATCCTCATTTCCTTTTAAAAATTTCTCCTCGATATATGGCAAGGAATCTCTAAAGGTATCAACATCTGGGAGAATTGCTCCCTTGAAATAACCGACTTCTGATTCATAATGATTTCTGAAATCGATTAATATCGTATCAGGATCATCGGTTAATCTATTAAATTCCTCTGCTGATAAGTGACTTCCTTTATTGGTCACATCGAATGTGTCGTCATTCAATCCATCCGCTAATATTTTGTCTCTTACTTTAATTTTTAACTTTAAGAAGGGGAATTCTACATTCTCTTCTACAGCAATATTTAAACGAATACCATTTAAAAAATCAATTTGGTATAACTCGTCTTTAAATTGATTGAATGATTCAGTTGGAATGGCTATTTGGGCGTTGATGCCTTCTGATGCCACATACGTTCGTCCAACGATTCCTAATTTCGACCAATTTAAATAAAGATGATCTCTGAATAATGTAGGGTTTTCAATCTTGGCGTATTGATAAAACGATACGGTAACGAATTGATGACCTGCTTCCCGCAGTTTCTCTATCAATTCCTCTTTGCTATATTTGTTCCACAGTTGCATGCTATGAAATTAAAAAGTTAATAATGGACAAATTTAATAATTAATTGAAATTTTTACTACATTAACAACGCTAATTATTTGTAGAACTCAATAAGAGTCGTATATTTTTATAAAAAACAGGATGTTCGATAATTCGTTTCTAAATCAGCCATTTGATCCTCATTTTTTACAAAAAATGCAGAATGCACTAAAAAATAGATTGCCAGGAGAAGATGCTCACTTACCAATG
This sequence comes from Taishania pollutisoli, assembly GCA_040394775.1. Lineage (GTDB taxonomy): Bacteria > Bacteroidota > Bacteroidia > Flavobacteriales_D > Crocinitomicaceae > 40-80. Next base: position 5,417 of record JBEBRN010000067.1, on the reverse strand, counting down.
AGTCCAACAGGTAGAGGTCGGTCGAGTGAATCACTTTTAAATGCTCACCACTACCGAAAGTCAGCTGTAGCGATGATTTTGTTTCAAGAAGAAGATGATGTGCGTATCATCTTAACACAACGGGCGATTTACAAGGGAGTGCACAGTGGACAGGTTAGTTTTCCTGGAGGTCGAATTGAGCCTTTTGATAAGAGTGAAGTGGATGCTATTATTCGAGAAACGCACGAAGAAATTGGAATTGGAATGAGTCACGAAAGCCTATTGGGAAAATTGACAGATGTTTTTATTCCTGTAAGTTCGTATTTGGTTCATCCGTTTGTTTTCTTCTTAAACGAACGACCATTGATTAGAAATAATTACGAAGTAACCGAAACATTTGATATTTCTATTCAACAATTACTGGACAGTCGATCTATTTCAAAGATGTGTGTTACAGTAGGAAACAACTCAAAACTAATTGTACCATGCTTTGATTTTGAAGAGCGAAAAGTTTGGGGAGCAACAGCTATCATTTTAAATGAATTCAAGGTGATGTTGCATAATTTATAGTCACCTATCGCTATTCTTTATTCAACTGTAGCAAAGTCTTGTCGGGGATTAAATAATAATCCAATTCTGTTGCATTTTGAAGTAGAATGGTTTGATCGTCAATTTTACGTATTTGCTGATAGTGACTTTCGGATAATAATTTTCCGTCTAGCGAGTAGAGGTATTGTCGAGCACCGTCGGAAGCAATCCAAAAATTATCTTCAAAAAGTCGAACTTCACTGTATTTATTCGGAATAACCCATTCTTGTTTTAGGTTTATTAGACCTTGCTGTACTAACATTTCTGCCACAGCATAATTTCCCTTAAAGCTTTCCGCAAATTCATACGTTGGCTGTATAACGACTTCGTTCTTTAGGTTGACAAATCCCCATTTAGCTCCTTTTAAGAAAGCAATACTTTTGGCATTTATCGCACCCAGATTCTCATACTTTAATGGTAAAATAATTTTTCCACTGATATCGATTATTCCATATTTATTTTTCAATTTCACCTTTGCAAGATTACTGGAAAACTGTGCTTGTTGAATAAAATTTGGATAGGATTCATATTTCAAATCGATGACTATTTTTCCGACAGCATTGATATAACCAAATTTATCTTCTTGAGTTATAATTGCTAAACCATTTGAGAGTTGACCAATTTCATCATAGTCAAATGGAAGAATAGTATCTCCTTTACGATTAATAAGCCCCAGATATTCACCGTCAGAAACAATAAATAGAGAGTCATTGAATAGCTGAACTTCTTCGTAAAGTGGAGCTACAATGAGTTTGCCTGATTTATCTATAAGTGTTTGTTTATCACCTAAATGGATTTCTGCATAACCTCCTTCGAATGCGAATGCTTCATCAAATCCTTTATCAATGACTTTTGTGCCGTATTTGTCAAAGTAATAATACTTTCCATCAAGTTGAGCATAGATGTATTCATCTGAAAACTGACCAATATCGCTATAAATAGTATCGAATACTAAGCTTCCTGTGCGGTCAATAATACCAAATTTATCGTTGAATTCTACAATCGCTCGGCCATCTTCAAAATCATATGCTCCTGTGTATATAAATGGAATGATGACCTGATTACGTTTGTCGACGTAACCGTATTTACCATACTTTGAAGCAACGGCCAGCCCTTCTTTAAATAAACTCAAGGATTCGTAATCTGCGGGATAGATGATCTTTCCTTCCCGATTCATCCAACCCATTTTATTGTTTTGTTTGAAGGGATAAATCTGCATAACGGCAAATTCCTTATCTTGTTTCACTTCCTCGATAAATGGACAGTCTGGATACTGTTGAATAAAAGCATCGAATCTTGCTTCTGAATAATGGAACATAAATATCTGATAGACTTTCCGCCATGCATTCGCAACATTTCTATTCGTAGGATATTCCTTAGTGAAATCATAGTAAATGGCTATCGTATTTTTTTCTGTAAATAGATCATATACTCTATCTTGTGCCTCTTCTATATATGGATTATTTGAATAGTCCTGAATGAACTTGACATAGGACTGAATGTCGCCGGGAGTTGTTTGTTCTATATATTGTAAACGATTGTAATTTCCTTTGGCTGAATGATAGAGAGCAGATTCAGGATATTTTTTACAAAATTCAAAAAAGGAATAACTAGTGTTTATATTACTTGCTGTTTGAAAAGCAATAGAATCTCTAAGTGTAATGGCTGTTGCGAATTCATTGGCCCATGGATATAAAACCACAAATCGTTGAAACGCTATTTCCGTCTTCTCTTTTAAAATAACTTGCTGGTAGTAATTTGTTGCTAAAAGCGTTTTAAGTGAATCTACTTGTTCTCTTGTATAGCCATATTTTCTATACTTTGTTTTCTTTTTTTCAGCAAGTTTATAATAGAGTTGGTCTGATTGGAAAATGGCCTCATATGCTTTATCAAAATCATGAAATGGATTGTCAGAACGACCATAGATGATGGCAAGTCCATAATTAGCAACGGCCGTTTCTTTTTTTAATCCTTTTTCAAACCGTTGTTTTGCATCAAAATAATTAGCAACTTTCAACGATTTAAACCCCTTTTCAATTCCACCCGCATATGTTGAGGTGAAAGACAAAAGAAGAAAGATAAGAAGTCCTAATCGTTTAATAGTGTTCATTTTTAATTTAAAGTACAAAAATAAGAAAGCTCCAACGTAAAAACGAAGGAGCTTCCATAAATAGTATAAAGAATTATTTTCTTTGTTGTTTTCCGTAACGAGTTTTGAACTTGTCAATTCTACCTGCAGTATCTACAAAAGTCATAACTCCTGTAAAGAATGGGTGAGATTTGTGAGATATATCCAATTTAATTAAAGGATATTCATTACCATCTTCCCAAGTAATTGTTTCTTTAGATGCAGCTGAAGAATTGCATACAAATGCATAATCATTTGTCATGTCTTTAAAAACTACCAATCTGTAATCTTCTGGGTGTATTCCTTTTCTCATTATATTTTAATTTTCTTGAATTCTTTTCTGTAATAAGACTGCAAATTTAATCAAAGAATTTGAATTTCAAACAATCTGATGTTAAAATTATTCGTAAAATTATTTTTATTCCTTTCTAAAGTTGTTAGCGAGTTCTATATCAGCGTGTTATTTTGATATTTCAAGCCATGCCACAAGTAGCGCCAAGAAAAGAATAAAGTATCCAAATATTTTTTGCAGTGATTTATTACTTATTTTATTTTTGATAAGATTAGAGGATAAAACGCCACATAATGCTATTCCAACATAGGTCAGTAAAAACGACCAATCCATTTTTAAAGAAGTAAACAAATCTCCAATGAAGTTGGTACTGGCTGTTATTGCTACTACAATAAGGGTTGTTGCTACGGCATTTTTCATTGGGATTTTAGCCAGTAATACCATTGTGGGGACTAATAGAAAACCTCCACTAACACCGATAAATCCGGTAATAATTCCAACTAATGCTGCTTGCATGAGAATCATTGAATAATTAAAGTTTGTCGGAAGGTGTTCTATTACTTTCTTAGAACCTCGAATGATAGACAAACTGATGGAGAGCGTAATCAGTGCAAAAAATGACATGATGAGAGTCGATTTTTGAATAGCAATTGATTCGGATAATTGGATGATGTCTGGAAGATTGGGTAACACGAATCTCCGTATAGATAGAGAAACTATGAGTGCTGGGGCAGCAAAGTAAAGCGCTTGTTTGAATAATATGTTTCCCTTTCTAATGTTGTTGATAGAAGCTAGCCATGAAGATGTTCCGACTAAAAATAAAGAATAGGAGGTTGCTAAATAGGAGTCAACACCAAATAGATATACAAAAATTGGAATCGATAGAGTAGATCCACCGCCACCGAGTAGATTAATAATGACACCTACAAAAAAGGCAAAAGTGTATCCAATAATTTCCAAGGTGTGTTGTAGCTAAGATGGTTTTTAAAAACAGTTGTTTTTACATTCCTGGCATTCCGCCTCCCATGTTTTTCATCTGCTTCATCATTCCCATCATGTTTTTGGGATTACTCATCATCTTCATCATCTTACGTGTTCCGTCAAATTGCTTTAATAGCTTGTTTACCTCTTGAATAGATGTGCCACTACCGGTAGCAATACGAGTTTTTCTAGAACCATTTATAACGCCAGGATTAGAACGTTCTTCTGGTGTCATTGAATAGATGATTGCTTCGATATGCTTAAATGCATCGTCTTGGATGTCGACATCCTTCATGGCTTTACCCATTCCTGGTAACATTCCCATTAAGTCCTTCATATTTCCCATTTTCTTAATCTGATGTAGTTGATTAAGGAAATCATTGAAATCGAATTGATTTTTTTGAATTTTTCGCTGTAAACGGCGTGCTTCTTCTTCGTCAAATTGTTCTTGAGCACGTTCCACTAATGAAACGACGTCACCCATTCCCAAAATACGATCCGCCATACGGCTAGGGTAGAAGACGTCAATAGCGTCCATTTTTTCTCCCGTTCCGACGAATTTAATAGGCTTATTGACAATCTCCTTAATAGAGAGTGCAGCTCCACCTCGTGTATCACCGTCTAATTTAGTCAATACTACTCCGTCAAAATTCAAACGGTCATTGAAGGCCTTTGCTGTATTTACGGCGTCTTGACCCGTCATGGAATCCACGACAAAAAGTGTCTCAGTTGGGTTGATGGCTTTCTTAACTTCTTCAATTTCGTTCATCATTTGCTCGTCTACCGCTAAACGTCCTGCGGTATCGATGATGACTACATTAAAAGATTTGCTTTTCGCATGTTGAATCGCTGCTTTTGCGATTTCAACTGGATTTTTTTCTTCTTTATTGGAATAAACTTCAATTCCTAATTGTTCTCCTAAAACATGCAATTGTTCAATAGCTGCTGGACGATAAACGTCACATGCAACTAATAATGGATTCTTTCCTTTCTTCGTTTTAAGGTAGCTTGCCAACTTTCCTGAGAAGGTCGTTTTACCAGAACCTTGTAATCCTGAAAGTAAGATAATTCCAGGGCTTCCTTGGAAATTAATTGGAGATTCATTACTCCCCATCAATTCTACTAATTGTTCATGGCATATTTTTACCATTAACTGTCCAGGAGAAACGGCTTTTAAAACATCTCTACCTAACGCGATTTCCTTTACTCTTGTTGTAAATTCTTTCGCTGTTTTAAAGTTGACATCGGCATCTAACAACGCACGGCGAACCTCTTTCAACGTTTCCGCTACGTTTATTTCCGTAATTTGTCCTTGTCCTTTTAAAACTTTAAACGCTCTTTCAAACTTGTCGGTAAGATTTTCAAACATGATTTTAGTAATTTGAGTTGCAAAAATAAGAATAAAAAATTGATGTACGAAACCTATCTTTTAGGAGTGTATTATTTCTT
>JBEBRN010000066.1:0-15684 GCA_040394775.1 Taishania pollutisoli | reverse complement strand
TTTACAAAAATCGGAAATATTTAAGAATTCCTCCCCAACTTTTGGTTATGATCCAATATAAGTGTAAAACATAAAATTGAATTAAAACAAAAAAGTCATCAACCGATGACTTTTTTAGTGGGAAATGAGGGATTCGAACCCCCGACCCTCTGCTTGTAAGGCAGATGCTCTAAACCAACTGAGCTAATTTCCCTTATTCCAATCTCATTTGAACCTTGATCTTTCAGATAACTATCAAAAGAGCTAATTTTATTTATGTATAATAAATACAGTGGCGCAAATGTAAATTATTTTTTTGATACTGCAAGAAATTTTATTAAAATGTTCATAGAGATAAATTTACTATTTATCGAAGATTGACTATGCTTCTCATAAGTTTTAATATGAAATTATGAAACGAATAAAATAATAAATACTTTTGAAGGATATTGAAATTAAAGTAAATGAAGGTTCTTCTACTAATTTGTTTGTTACTACCGACTATTTTATTTTCACAGAGAACGTTTTTATTTCGTAACTATTCTCTTGAAAATGGATTGTCTCAAAGTGCTGTTACTGCTATTCAACAAGATGAGACATACGCATTATGGGTTGGGACTCAAGATGGTTTAAATAGGTTTGACGGGCATTCTTTCGAAACGTTTTCAACAATTAATGAGGAGAATATTTCGAATGATTATATTAAAGCAATTATTAAATCTAGTGATAAAAAGATATGGTGTGGAACTCAAGATGGTATTTTTAATTATGACCCTTTTCTAGAGCGTTTCACTAAAATCAACCACTATTTATCATCAGCATTGCAAGTCGAATCCTTATTAGAAGATAGTAGCGGCGAAATTTGGATAGGATCATACAACAATGGTATTCTTTCTGTCAAAAAAAATGACACAAAGGTAACTCCTTTTCTATCCGTTCAAGATATCAAAAACGTTACTAGTCTTTTTCAAATAAATAAAAATGAAATTGGAGCCATATCATCAGGAGAATACTTTGTTATAAACAAACAGACGAAGAAGATAAGAAGAGAAAACATCTTACTTGAAAAAGAAATTACGTGTGTTATTAATATTTCTCAAACGAAGCAACTTATTGGAACAAATAAAGGAGCTTTTTTGTATGATTTATCAACTAAAAGCATAATTCAAGTAGCGGAAAAATTCTTGCAGAATGAGGGAATTAAATCGTTGGATGTTGATAATACGTATTATTTTATTGGAACAAATTCGAATGGATTATTTGTTGTAAACAGAGAGAATGGTGAAGTAACTAACGCTAAAAAAGATCGACTTAACAGAAATTCATTGCCTGATAATTCAATGAACATTATTTTTAGAGATAAATCAAATGTTGTATGGGTTGGTTCTAATAGTGGATTAAGCAATTTTAATGTTTATCAAAATGAGTTTAACTTAATCACCACTAGTGAATTCGCTTCATTTGGTCTTCCAAATCCCAATGTTTGGTGCTTTGAGGAAAACAAAGATGGGCGTATTATCTTTGTTGGAACAGACAACTATGTTTCGTTTTTCAACCATACCCAGGACAAATTTACACACTGTAGATTAGAGATAATAAAAAACGGTAAGAAGGAGCTCGTAAATGATGCCTCGATTACGGATATAGAATACGTAAGTGAAGATTTGGTATTAGTTTCCTCTACAAATGGTCTGTTTAAACTCTATTATAATGACGGGAAGCCCTACTTTGAGAAAGTGTCTATTATTGGTGCACGAAATGATGTAGATGCCAATCGAATTTATAAAATAGTTCATTGGAAAAACGGAGATTACTTTCTAGGTACAAAAGATGGTGTTATTAAGTATAATTTAAACAATAAAAAATTTAAGTTTTATTATAATGACCCATTAGATAAGAAAAACACTATTTCAGCTGGAATCTGTCGTTATATTTATGAAGATAGCAAAGGGTTACTTTACTTCTTCACGAGTGAAGGTGGAATGAGCATCTACAACGAAGAAAAAGATCTTATTCAGCCATCTAAATATAATTCACTCATATTAAGTGAAGCAAAAGAATTTGTCACTTCTGTTGTGCAGATAGGTGATAATTTATGGCTTGGAACAATGGGAGGAGGAGTTTTGAGACTGAATATGGCAACCCATAAAATAGAGAAATTCAACCATAAAACAGGTCTCCCAAACAATGTTATTTATGGGATCTTGAAAGACAAAGAAAATAATTTATGGATGAGCTCCAATAAAGGTCTTTTTAAGTTCAATTCAAAAGACAATAGTGTTATATCGTATAGAAGTTATGGCTCTTTCTTAATTGCAGAATATAATCTTGGAGCATATTTAAAAACCAGTAATGGTGAAATGTTTTTTGGAGGTGTAAATGGCTATGCATTTTTTAGCCCCGAGAATATTCAACGGAAAGAGAGGAGTACAGGTGTTTCAATTGTTTCATTAACGGTAGGAAATGAAGTTGTGCATCCTACTAAAAATGGCATTCTTCACCGAGGTATCAATTTCATTGACAAACTACATTTGTCGTATCGACAGAACAACATTTCTCTTCATATTATGGCGGAAGATCTAGGGAATGTCAATCTTATTAGATACAAATATATTTTAGAAGGAGACAATGTGGATGAGGTCAATTTAGAGAACCAAAACATAATTCACTTTTCTAACTTAAAACCAGGAGACTATACGCTGAAAATATTTACCAAAATGGGAACTTCTGATTGGGGTGCTCAACCTAAAGTACTTCACTTAAAGATTAAAGCACCTTTTTGGATGTCTACTTGGTTTTGGATTTTAATTTCTGTTTCTGGTGCTTTAATAACCTTAGTTTATTTGCGAATTAGAATTGAGCGTTCTAGAAGAGAACAGGTTATATTGGAAATGAAAATAGTCGAAAGGACGAAAGAGATTCGGAAACAAAGTAAAGAAATTGAAATACAAGGCCATACCATTGAAGAGAAAAACAAACGATTAGAATTACAAAAAGAATTATTAGAATCTGAGAAATCAAAAACAGATAAAATTCTCAAAAACATACTTCCAGAAACAACTTTTACGGAACTAAAAGAAAGAGGAAAAGTTGCTGCCCGTTCATATAAAACAGTTTCGGTGATGTTCACTGACTTTGTAGGATTTACCAAATCTTCTCAACGATTAACGCCAACAGAAATTATTTCTGAGTTAGATATCTATTTTTCAGAATTTGACAAGATTATTGTAAGAAATAACCTAGAAAAAATTAAAACAATTGGAGATGCATATATGTGCGCCGGTGGTGTGCCGATTAGAAATAAGACAAACCCTATTGACACATGTATAGCAGCACTTGAAATACAGAGTTTTATGCGTAAAGTTCAAGCTGAGAAAGCGGAAAGGGGGGAAGAGTCTTGGCAGTTACGAATTGGAATTAATACTGGCGAAATAATAGCTGGAGTTATTGGTAAAAAGAAATTGGCGTATGACATTTGGGGTTCGACAGTAAACATAGCCAATCGAATGGAGACAGCTAGTGAGCCAGGTAAAGTGACTATTTCTGGAGCAACATATGAGTTTATTCAATATTATTTTGATTGTGATTTCAAAGAGAAAACACTCTCTAAGTACAAAGAGGAATACGACGTTTATGCTGTAAATCGTATAAAGAAAGAACTTTCAGCAGACGAGGAAGGTATCGTTCCAAATGATAAGTTTAGAAGTCTTGTCAATCTACATCTTTACAGCCAGATTAATTATGTGAAGGCTGAAGAGTACGTGATTAAATTACTTCGAGAGAAACTACCATCTCATCTTCATTACCATTCCATAGGCCATACATTTGATGTTGTCTCAGCAGTGGAAAGGATAGCTATTTCAGAAGGAATAACTGATGAGAATTTATTTTTACTGAAGTCTGCAGCCCTCTTTCATGATGCGGGTTTTGTGGAGCAGTATAAACACAATGAGCCTATTGGTGCAAGAATGGCAGCAGAAATACTTCCTAATTATGGTTATTCACCCGAGCAAATTGAAACAATTAAACGATTGATTTATGTCACAGCAATTCCACACAAACCAACAGATTTATTAGAGGAAATTATTTGTGATGCGGACTTAGATTATTTAGGACGACCTGATTTCTTTCAAATAGGCGATCGTTTAAGGCGCGAACTACGTGAAAATGGAGAAATAGGCTCGGATAGGAAATGGGATGAATTACAGATTAGCTTTTTAACACAACATCGTTACTTTACTAAAACAGCCATAAAAACAAGAATGGAGTTGAAAAAAATACATTTAAATAAAGTAAAAGGAAGGCTAGCGACCTATAATTATAGAGATTAAAATAAAGAATATTTTCCAGAAATTCTCTTAAAAGTTCATTTAATGAGCGGTAATAAAATTACTTAGTAATATTAAAAAAATAAAAATGTTCTTTTATTAGCCATTAATGAACGTTACAATGGAAAAAAACTATACTTTAGTGGAGTGACAAAAATAAAATTATGCATAATAATTTTGTTTTTTTAAACTTATATTCTTTCTTTGCAAGCTGAAACAAAAATAAAACAAAATAGACATGTCTGATATCAAGTCAAAAGTTATTGCAATTATCGTAGATAAACTAGGAGTTGCAGAAAATGAAGTTACGAATGAAGCTAGCTTTACAAATGATCTAGGAGCAGATTCTCTAGATACTGTTGAGTTGATTATGGAATTCGAAAAGGAATTCAATATTGCTATTCCAGATGATCAAGCTGAAACTATTCAAACAGTTGGTGACGCAATTTCTTACATCGAGAAAAACGTTTAGTCACAGTTATTAATTGAGTTTTCTTTTAATAAGTAAATTATGAAGTTAAAACGAGTTGTTGTAACAGGATTAGGAGCGCTTACTCCGATTGGAAATACTCTCAATGAGTATTGGGATGGACTTATTCAAGGCCGTAGCGGAGCTGATTCTATTAAACAATTCGATGCTTCTAAATTTAAGACTCAATTTGCTTGTGAAGTTAAAGACTTTAATGTCGAAGACTTCATGGAGCGAAAAGAAGGACGTAAATTAGATCAATTTTCCCAATATGCCATGGTTTCAGCTACTGAAGCCATGGTTGATTCTCAATTAATGGAATCAAACCCAAATTTAAACCGTATTGGTGTTATTTGGGGATCAGGTATTGGTGGATTGAAAACGTTTCAAGACGAATGTGAAAACTTCTTTGCAGGAGATGGAACACCTCGTTTTAATCCTTTCTTTATTCCTAAGATGATTTCTGATATTGCTGCGGGTCATATTTCCATAAAATATGGTTTACGCGGTCCTAACTATGTTACTGTATCTGCTTGTGCTTCTTCAACAAATGCCATTATTGATGCTTTTAACTTGATTCGTTTAGGAAAAGCAGACGCAATTGTTACGGGAGGATCTGAGGCTGCGGTGAATCAAGTTGGAATCGGTGGATTTAACGCTCTAAAAGCATTGTCAACTCGTAATGACGACCCTAAGACAGCTTCTCGACCATTTGATTTGGATCGAGATGGATTTGTTTTGGGAGAAGGTTCAGGTGCATTAATCGTTGAAGAATTGGAACACGCTCTAAAAAGAGGCGCGAAGATTTATGCGGAAGTTGTAGGTGGTGGAATGTCCGGTGATGCTTATCACATGACTGCTCCACATCCTGATGGAGTCGGTGCTATTAACGTTATGCTTGCTGCTCTTGAAGATGCTGAAATGAGCCCTGACGAAATAGATTATATTAATGTTCATGGAACCTCTACTCCTTTAGGTGATGTTGCTGAGACAAAGGCAATTAAAGAAGTGTTTGGTCAACATGCTTACGATTTGAATATTAGTTCTACTAAATCAATGACTGGCCATTTATTAGGGGCTGCTGGTGCTGTAGAAGCTATCGCTTGTATCCTAGCAGTTAAAAATGATATTATTCCTCCTACAATTAATCATTTCACGGATGACCCTGATATTGATAATAAATTAAACTTTACGTTTAATAAAGCTCAAAAAAGGACAGTGAATGTTGCTTTATCAAATACATTTGGTTTTGGTGGACATAATACTTCCGTTATCGTAAAGAAATACAAACAATAAATTGTTTTTCAAATTCTTTAATCGGAAATCAAAGAAATTATCAAGAGAAGAACTTGAAATCAAGAAATTTATTATCAAGTCTTTTGGATATCGTCCAAAGGAAACGGGTTATTTCTTAGAAGCCCTTACCCATAAATCTTTTCAACAAACAAAGGAGTTTAAACCTTCTATCCCTAATGAACGATTGGAGTTTTTAGGAGACGCTATCTTAGACTCTATCGTGGCAGAATATTTATTTCTGAAATACCCCGACTATGAAGAAGGATCATTGACCCAAATTAAATCAAAAATTGTCAATAGAAGTTCTCTTTCTGAAATTGGCGACACACTTAAAATTCGAGACTTCTTAAGGTATAATAAGAGCCGTTCCATCAATGTTCAAGGATTGGAGGGGAATTGTTTAGAAGCTATTGTAGGAGCAATTTATTTGGACGGCGGATATAATGCAGTGAAGAAAAGTATTATTTCACACGTATTTAGGCAACATCTCAATCTCAATAAATTAATTGAAGAAAAAATAGACTTCAAATCACGTTTATTTATTTGGTGTCAGAAAAAGCACATCTCACTAGATTTTGAAGTGACAAAAGAGGAATGCACAAATGGTGTATGGAATTATGAAATTCTAGCAGTTGTCAATGCTATTGGTTATGGTAGAGGAGTAGGGACATCTAAAAAGCAAGCGGAACAAATGGCTTCCAAAGAAACGTTAATGCTTGTTGGGGAATTATAACCTTTCAAATACATCTCGTATTTACCAAAATCGCCATTTTCTATCAATTAAGCTTGGTCTGAATTCTTCTACAACCTCATGAATTCCTTTATCCGCTATCTTTCGTTTAAAGTTAAAGGTTGACTTTTTATTTTTATAGTCTAATTCGTCTTTTGTGATTGGTATTAAAAAAAGGAAATTCACCAGCGTATCTTCTACGTAAAAAGGTTTGAATGACTCATGCATAAAAGTCGCTTCATCAAAGTAAAAATGGTCTTGTGTTACTGTAACCGATATAGCTTGTGGTGGCTTTCCATTCGGAATCGTATGGCCTTCACCAAACCAAGATTCTTTTTCCAACATATAATTACCAAGCCAAGCTAACTTCTCAGCTGGCCATAAATGTTCTTTATCGTTAAAATCCCAATCTTCTTCGACACAAACACACAACTCAATATGCTCCTTCCCTGCGTATTTTGGCGAAACAGGCATGGTGTATTTCCATAATCCATTCGTGGATACTACCCAATACTTCTTCCCTCGAAACTCGATGTCAAACCGAATAATGCTAAATGAACTATTTTCATTTAATACATCAAAGTTTGAAGTAGGAAAACGCTTTTTAAGTTGCTCTAAAAATAACATAGTCAAAACTCTTTTAATGTACTCTTCTCACAAAAGATGGTGGAGAAAAGGGCACTGCTAAAATAGGTAAAATTGATGTGACTCTAATAGAATTTAGCAGTAAAAAAGCAATCAATATATTTCTGTTAAATAGGCACCTTTGCTTAGTTGGTGAAATATTGTTTTATCATCAATAGAAGAGGATGAGATTATTTTTCTATTAGTTGTTTCATAGCGAGAACTTGTTGCTAGAAAATAGGATTGTTTATTTAGATCTATTTCATACCCTCCTTGAATGGCATTTATTTTAAGCTGAACACCATCGTATTGTAAATTAATAGTTTTATTATTTGATAAAGGAATTGTGTCTTTAATGAATGTAGGATATATTTTCTGATATGAACTTACCAATTGCTGAAGATGCTTTTGTTTAACATTGATTGTGTCATAAAATATGACAAGTTGTTTATCTTTTTTTAAGGCAAAAACGACTCCGTTATTATTGAAAATAATGAATTGATTCTTATTAATATTTTGAAATCTATTAAAAACAATGAACCCAGTTACGACAATTGAAACCATTAGAGTCATAATAAGATATTTATATTTTTGTTGTGTCAACGACCAATATAATATAACAATAAGTCCATATAATAAAATAATCATCCAACCTGCAATAACGAAGCCTTCCGAGACAGAGTGAGGTAAAGCATCAATGAACTGGATGATCCATAACATAGAAAATAACACCCAAAATAAGATGAACCCAACGGCTTTTCCTAATACTCTCCACCCACCAACAACAAATAAGCTTAACCCGAGTGATAGGATGACAATTGAGTATGCTCCTAAAGCAATATTTGTAAGAACAAAGTAATTGGGGAATTGATGGAAATAGTATAATGCGATCGGAGTTGTCATAAGCTGTGCGGCAATACCTAATGCTACTCCTTCCCAGACTCCTCTTATCCATTTGTTTTTAAAGAATAGCTGTGTCTTTATGAATGGATAGAAGGCATAAATTCCAATCATTGCGGCATACGATAATTGAAACCCGATATCATACAGAGAAAATGGAGTGATAATTAAAATAATCAATGCCGAGAATAGTAATCCGTTGACAGGTAAGTAATTTCTGTTGAGTATAACACTTCCAGAAATGAATGTAAACATCCACGCAGCACGAGCAACAGATGCTGAGAAGCCTGTCATCAGTGCATAGAACCAAACAAAAACAAGAGAGATAATGGCCGCATTCCTTTTGGTGATATATTGAGGGAAAAGTTGTAGAACATAATTTAAAATCAATACTAGAATAGCAACGTGCATTCCCGATACAGCTAGGATATGCATTGCTCCAGTATTACCAAACATTCTAGTTGTTTCTGATTCGATTGAACTTCGGTCTCCTAGAATAAGTCCCTTTGCTACCGCTGCTTCTTGCCCATCCATATAACGGTCAATAATCTTTGATAAAAATATTCTACACGAAATAAAGATGTCTGATAATGAAGCAGATTCCTGTTGTAAAACGACATATCTAAAGTCTGGAACGAATGTTTGATAATGTACTCCTCGATAGTTCCAATATCTTTCTGCATCAAATTCTCCAGGATTATTTCTGTTATTTACCTTGTTTAAAATTGGTGTAAATAATAATAGTTGATTTCTTTTAACGAGTCCATTTTCATCCTCGAAATAGGCTAATAGCTTTCCTGTTGTTGCTATGGTGTCTCCATTTGAAATGACTGCTTTTACTTCTCCGATTACTTTCTGAAACCGGTTAGTTGAAGTGGGCGCAACATCTACCGCCTTCATTACCAATTGGTCTTTGGCTGAATAAACAGTTTCAAAATGATTCGCCCTTAGATTACTTTGCTGATATGAATACTGGACACAACCAATAGAGGCCCAAAAGAAAAAGACAAAAACTGAAAAGTATTTTCTGAAAGGACTATCTAGCTTTCGCCCTAATATCATTGGGAAGAGAAATAATAGAGCTAGAATGGATGCTATAATAACCAAATCTAAAGTACCTAAAAAGAAATCGGAAAATACAACTCCGAAAATATAGGCTGATAATATTAAAAGAATAGGTTTCGTTGTAGTTTGTTTAAGAATTTCAGACTAATTTATGATTTTTAAGTAAAAGATGGACAATAAAATACAATTTTTATCTGTAAAAAACACACTTCTATTTGATAAGCTCTTTATTTAGATGCGATAATTTGCTAATTTTGCAGTTCAAATAATGAATAATGACATCAAAATTTCACACCCTTAAAATTAAAGACATTCGTCCAGAAACGGATGATTGTGTATCTATTGCTTTTGAAATACCAACTGCTGATATGCCAGAGTTTGTCTATAAACCAGGTCAATATCTGAGTTTTAAAGTAATAGTAGATGGGGAAGAAATTAGACGTTCTTACTCTTTGTGCTCTGCACCTCATGAAGATGAATGGCGAATAGCGGTTAAACAGATTGAGAACGGACTCTTTTCTAAGTTTTCTAAAACACTAAAGGTTAATGATCTTATAGAGGTGATGCCTCCGATGGGTAATTTTACAATAGATTTAGATCCAAAGAATGCAAAAGAATATGTTTTGGTGGCGGCAGGAAGTGGAATAACGCCTGTTATGTCTTTAGCAAAAGAGATTTTAAAAACGGAACCGAATAGTAATGTAACCTTATTTTACGGAAATAAAGGTGCGCAGTCAGTCATTTTTCGAGAGCAGTTAGAAGTTTTGAAGAATAAATACATTCGTAATTTTAGATTTGCACATATTTTTTCTCGTGAAAACTTAGGGATTGATATTCAAAAAGGTAGAATTGATGCATTGAAGTTTAATAATTTGTGGGATGCTTTTATAGGTGATGAAAAAGTAGATGAGGTTTTCGTATGTGGTCCAGAACAAATGATTTTAGATATTAAAGATGTAAGCTTACGTCGTGGCGTTGCTGATAAAGGAGTGCATTTTGAATTATTTGGGACAACAATTGTACATGAAAAAACGGAAGAACTGAAGGACGTTCATTCACAAGTACGCGTTATTATCGATGATGATGAATTTGAATTCACAATAGATTCTCCAGAACAAAATGTATTAGATGCTGGAATTGAAGCGGGTGCTGATTTACCTTATTCTTGTAAAGGAGGAGTTTGTTGTACATGTAAGGCGAAAATCCTTGAGGGAGCTGCTACGATGGATGTCAATTATGCATTAACAGAAGAAGAAGTAGCAAATGGATATATTTTAACGTGTCAATCTCACCCAACGACTGAAAAGTTGGTTGTGTCATTTGACGAATAATAGGAAATTATGGGTTTTTTAGGGTTATTTAAAAAAAAGGAAGTCACTTCTATTCCAAAGGGGTTTTACGCCATTCGAATAAAAGCAAAAATACAACTCACATCGGAGAGTGTTAAGTTAGTATTTGACATTCCAAGTGATTTAAAATCAGTATTTCATTTTGTCCCTGGGCAGTATGTTAATCTTGCTGCACAGTTGGACAAACAGGATATCCGCCGTTCTTACTCTATTTGCAGTGGAGCTCATGAAGATTTAGCTGTGGGCGTTAAAAGAGCTGAAAAAGGAATTTTTTCAAATTACGTTCTTAATGAACTATCCGTTGGAGATGAGATTTGGGTTTCTGCGCCACAAGGTAACTTTATTTGGAAAGAAGATGTTTCTAAGATTGTCGCTTTTGCTGCGGGAAGTGGAATTACACCTATTCTTTCTATCGCTAAATCTGCACAGGAAAAAGGGCAGGAGATGCAATTGTTTTACGGAAATAGGACGTATGAATCTACGATGTTCCATGACGAGTTACAAGCACTTAGTTCAATTAAGGTAGTTAATTATTTCACTAGAGAAAATCGAGATAACGCTTTTGAAGGGAGACTTTCAAAAGCTGTTTCAGAAGGTATCTTTGATAATAACCCGGACTTATTAACTGCTGAAGCCTACTATTTATGTGGCCCTCAAGATATGGTTGAAAATATAACAGAAGCATTATTATCCAAAGGAGTGTCGAAGGAGAAAATTCATTTTGAATTGTTTGAAGTGAAACAAGAAAGTGTTGTGAAACCTCCTTCTGAAAGTAGCTTTAAAGGTAAATCAACGGTGACTGTCATTTGTGACCAAGAAGAAACAACTTTTGAAATGACGGCACAATCCAATATTTTACAAAAGGCGATGGATAACGACGTAGACGCTCCGTACTCTTGTAGAGGTGGTGTTTGTTGTACGTGTAAGTGTAAAGTAATTGAAGGCTCAGCTGAAATGAGACTTAACTTCACGTTAAGTGAAGCCGAAATAAGTGAGGGATATATTCTTAGTTGCCAAGCATATCCTACTTCTGAAAAAATAACAGTTTCGTATGATGAATAAGAACATTGTTGTTGTTGGAAGTAGTCGAGGAATTGGATTAGAGGTCGCTCGTCAGTTTTCATCTGATGCGAATAATACTGTTTGGGCTTTGTCGCGTTTTTCAAATAATGAAACGATTTTTGATAATTCAACAACTATCCATGCTCGAAAAATAGATCTTGCAAGTCCTCAATTGTCAGCTGACATGAAAGCAATTTTAGATGAAATCGGAAGTGTTGATATCTTAATCAATAATGCAGGGTATTTAGTAAACAAACCTTTTGGAGAACTGACGTATCAAGATATACTAACCTCTTATCAAACAAATATTATTGGTATTATGCTCTTGACGCAGGAAGTGATAAAACACGCTTCTACAAATGGATTACACATTGTTAATATATCTTCGATGGGTGGTTTTCAAGGAACTGTTAAATTCCCGGGATTAGCTGCTTATTCTTCTTCGAAAGCTGCATTGGTAAATTTTACCGAATTATTTGCCGAAGAATATAAGGAAACAACTATCAAAATGAACTGTCTATGTTTAGGTGCTGTACAGACTGAAATGCTGGAACAAGCTTTCCCAGGTTATGAAGCTCCTACGTTACCAAATGAAATGGCAGGCTATATTGTAGATTTTGCAAAAACGGGATCGAAGTTCTTTAATGGTAAAATTTTACCCGTATCAATTTCTACTCCTTGATTTAGGCATTATTTTTGATGATATTTTGAAAAATAAATAAAAATGAAATTACTTTTTGCAATTACATTCTATGTTTTATCGGTTATAAGTCCTCTTCAATCGATTCCTTATGCTGAATTAGAAAGTGCCGTTCAAAAGGTTGATGCTAATAAAATCGTATCGTTTGGTGCTGATAAAATTTTGGTATCGATCAATAATAAAGAGTCCATTTATGGAAAATCTCAAGCGGCAATTGTCTTAAAGGACTTTTTCACTAAAAAACCAGTTGATTCCTTTAAAATTACTGTCAAATCACAAACACAAGGTAATATATCATTTGTAGCCGGTGAATATATTTCAGGTAGTTCAAAATATAGAATTTCCTTTCAGTTCAAAAAAGTGGACGAACAGTTTAAAATTGATAAGATTGTCATCTCTGAGATCTAACTCTCTTAAGCTATTTTACCCTCCCACTTTCTTCAATTATAAGACGCCTATTAACCGTCCTTAGGTTAAAAAATTATTATTTTATTTTATTTCTTTAGATAAATACAAATAATAGGCAACCTCTATTATTAGCACACGTTGTCTTAGATAAGTTGCCAATTATAATTGTGTTTTTGATTTGCATAATATAAGTCAAATGAAACAAAGCACAAGACATAAAAGATTGATATAAAATTTATAAAAATTAGATTTTCAAATGAATTGCAAAATTTTGACACAGGTAAAAGTTGAATATTGAAATGAAAAAAGTTGAGCTGTTGTTTGATTTTATACATCAAATTAAGATTAATTAGTAGTGCCAAAATTTAATATGAATTTGATACTATGTTTTCAACATTTATTAGCGGTAAATTTTCATTTAGTAATATAGATTAATTTATTTTACCCACATTGCCAAGTAAACCTATTCACATGAAATGATTCCATTGTATCTGTTATAAATTGAGACAATATTTAAATCATTAAATTAAAGCTTATGAGAAGTATTATTTTACTTATTACGTTATCATTCTTTGCTAACAACATAACAGCCCAAGAAGTTTTTGATGATCATGATATTTCTGAATCATTGAACGAAACTTTTACTAAAGTATTTATAAATGAACTGTTGTTTAATCAAAGTTTAAAATATGCGCAAGTGTATTTTGACCAAAATCATTCGGAATATATTGACCATGTCTATACATTGTTGGGTAAAAATTTAAAAGATGTAACAAAACAAGAAATAGATAATGCGATTCTAGTTGTTGCAAAAGATTTTGTAAAGGATTTTAAAAAACTTCCCATAAAATATTTTGAACATATTGACTATTTAGATAGTGTTTTCGCTGATAAAACACCTAAAAGCAATAATGATGATGGGTTTACACCAAAAGGACTTAATCAACCATGTAATAATGTAGATTTTGAAGCTAATAGTTTTGCGGGTTGGGAATTATATAAAGGAACACGAGTAACGGGTGTTTTTACTACCTCTGGAATGACTACGGTTGCTCCGGGAGACCAACATATTATAGTAACGGCGGGTACTGATGCTATTACCGGTTTATCAGTGATTCCTCCTGGCGGAGGAACGTATGCTGCTAGACTAGGTGATGGAACAACTGCTGGTGCAGGTAATGGAACTGCAGCGAGTATGAAACAATCCTTTTTGGTAGATGCGAATAGTACTTCTTTTGTTTTTAAATATGCGGTAGTATTAGAAGATGGTAGCCACTCTACAAACGATCAAGCTTTTTTTCAGGTAAATTTATACGATAAAGACGGTAATAACCTAGCTTGTGGAAACTTTGCTCAAACAGCTTCAGACGCTTTTACTAGTCCTTTATTTACAAAAATTGTAAAAGGTGGAAAAACTTATTATTACACACAATGGATTACTGCTGTTATTCCTTTAGCGCCATATATCGGACAAAATGTTACAATTGAATTTATCGCGACCGACTGTAGACAACGTGGTCATCTTGGTTATGCGTATATAGACGCAAGTTGTTCTCCTTTAGCAGTAACAAAGAGCAAAGATTTTATTTGCGAGGGGCAAGAAACCTCAAAGCTTACAGCGCCTCCAGGAGCGAAGTCTTATCTGTGGTCTCCAGATAATCAAGTTTCTCAATCTATTATTGTCAGTCAAGCGGGGAATTATAGCGTTAAAATCACTCCTGATGTATTAACGGGCGCGGCTGCATGTGCTGTAGATATTCCGGTATCTGTTGATGGATCAAAAGTTACAGCCGACTTTTCAGCTTCTCCTTTAGTTATATGTGCAAAAGAAAGTATAGATGTAACGGAAGGATCATCTATTGTTTGTTTTACTGCTGGAAATGACGTTATTTCCGATTGGGAATGGGATTTTGATGGAGATAATATAACGGATGAGACACAACAAAACCCTTCATCTCCTGCGTTCACCTATAATACTCCAGGAACTTATTTTGCAAAACTGACTGTAACGACCTCAAAATCTTGTACAGACTCTAAAAAAGTAAAAATAATTGTAAATCCATTACCCACAGCAACAATTTCAGGAACAATAGATGTTTGTCAAAATGGAACAGAACCAACGATTACTTTTACAGGAGCAGATGGAACAGCACCTTATACGTTTACCTATAAAATAAACGGAGGCTCTAATCAAACAGCTGTATCAACAGGAGATGAAGCAACGATAACCGCACCAACAACAACAGACGGTACCTTTACCTACACACTTGTATCAGTTGAAGATGCTAGTTCAACAACGTGTTCTAATCCACAAACAGGGACAGTAAAAATAATTGTAAATCCATTACCTACAGCAACGATTTCAGGAACAATAGATGTTTGTCAAAATGGAACAGCACCAACGATTACTTTTACAGGAGCAGATGGAACAGCACCCTATACGTTTACCTATAAAATAAACGGAGGCTCTAATCAAACAGCTGTATCAACAGGAGATGAAGCAACGATAACCGCACCAACAACAACAGACGGTACCTTTACCTACACACTTGTATCAGTTGAAGATGCTAGTTCAACAACGTGTTCTAATCCACAAACAGGGACAGTAAAAATAATTGTAAATCCATTACCTACAGCAACGATTTCAGGAACAATAGATGTTTGTCAAAATGGAACAGCACCAACGATTACTTTTACAGGAGCAGATGGAACAGCACCCTATACGTTTACCTATAAAATAAACGGAGGCTCTAATCAAACAGCTGTATCAACAG
>JBEBRN010000065.1:0-16018 GCA_040394775.1 Taishania pollutisoli | reverse complement strand
GACGAAGAAATTAATTCTGGAAAATATAATTTGATTTCTACATTAGTTTTAAAGAATAAATACAATCAAGATTTAGACTATGATAAAGGACCTAATTTTGATATTCAAAAATTTAACCCTTTAAAATATTTCTTCATTACTTCTAATGCTGATGGTTCATCACCTTATTATAGAATTTATCAAGCAAATTATCTAATAAGATACAATCCGAATAAATAATAACTTAATATATGAATTTACCTATCAAAATAGTTTTTGGAACATTGTATAAGTCATTATTGTTTGTTGTGCTAGCATTTGTGTTAAACATCAATACCACTTCAGCACAAGGTTCCAATTGTAATAATGCGAGTCCATTTTGCGGTACTACATCTTATCAATTCCCTGGTAATACTGGTAATACAGCTCCGAGTGGTCCAAACTATGGTTGTATGATGTCACAACCTAATCCAGTTTGGTATTACATGCAAATAAACCAACCAGGTACTATTGGACTAACAATGGGTGGTGGTGGATTGGATATTGACTTTGCTATGTGGGGTCCATTTCCAGATCAAGCATCGGGATGTCAGCAAGTAATGAATGGTGTTGCACCTATTCAATCAAGTTACTCAGCCAGTTCAACAGAAAATATAGGTCTTGGAATGTCAGGAGGAAGTAACGCTATCTGTTCTTCTTCAGGAAGTGGGGCAACTACTCCGCCAGCAGCTCAAGCTGGGCAAGTTTATATTGTAATGATTTCCAATTATACGGGATCTCCAGGTACGTTATCGTTTAACCAAACATCAGGGACAGGATCTACTAACTGTGCGATTGTGAATCAATGTAACATCGCCAATATGACTGCAACTGCAGTTTGTAATGGAACGAATACGACTATTTCAGGTACTTTCAACTTAACTACTACAATTACTACGGGTACACTGACTGTTACTTCTTCATGTGGTGGCAGTCAAACATTTAATCCACCTTTCGCTACTGGTGGTGCGGCAGTGAATTATTCCTTTAATGGTGGTGCTGCAGATGGTGCTGCTTGTACCGTAACGGCTGTTTTTTCAGCAGATCCTGCTTGTACTGCTACGGCAAACTTTACTAAGCCTGCAACAACTCAACAACCAACGATTAGCGTGACTCCTGCCGGATGTACTGGTACAGGAGGAAGTACTGTTACTAATTACAGTGCAGCTTCAACCTATACATTTACGCCTGCAGGTCCAACAATCGGTGCTGGTGGCGTTATAACAGGTGCTGTTCCTGGAACAACATATACTGTGGATGTTACTGGAAACGGATGTGGTACTGCGAATAATACGTTTGTAATTAATTTGGGACAAACAACCTTAGCAGCTCCAACGTTTAGCGTAGCTCCTTCGACTTGTGATACAAGTGAAATTACGACAATATCTAACTATGATAATACGTATACCTATACGATAACACCGACAGGACCAACAATAAGTACAGTAGGTGTGATAGAAAATGCGGTACCAGGAACTGCCTATACTGTTTCCGCAGTATTGGGTACATGTACTTCTCCTAATGCAACATTTACAAATGCACCTAAATTACCACCTGTTGGAGCACCGCTATTTATAAACCCAGGTCCAATTTGTGCAGGAACAACATTGGTATTACCAACAACTTCTACGAATAATATCACTGGAGTATGGTCTCCTGCTGCTAACGATACAATAACAACAACGTATACTTTTGCTTCTGACCCAGGACAGTGTGCTTCCGATACAACAATTACAGTAATTGTTAAAGAAGCTCCAGTTATTGCAGCCACTCCTTTAGCTCAAACAATTTGTTCAGGGGAAAAGTTAGATATTCGAATTTCATCTGACTCTACAGGTGTTGTGTATGGTTGGGTAGCCGTTACTAGCGATGTAACTGGTGCTACAAATAAGACAGGAAGTGTTATAGGTGATACGTTATTTTATTCAGGAGCTACTTCTGGAACTGTAACATATGCCATTATCGGAACTAAAAATGGTTGTTCAAGCCCTCCTATTTATGTCACTGTTAATGTTAATCCTGCGCCAACATCAGTAAGTACAATTACTTTGTCAGCTGACCCAACAGTGGTTGAAGAAGGAAGTTCGTCCACTTTAGGTGTGACAATAACACCATACATTCCAGGCGTTCTATTTAATTGGATTCCAACAGAATCGTTAAGTTGTACAGATTGTCCAGATCCAATCGCTACACCATTAGAAGACACTTGGTACACGGTGAAAGTGACAACTCCTGAAGGTTGTAATATGAAAGATTCTATCTTTATTAAATACAAAATTAAATGTGGAGAAATTTATGTACCGAACATTTTTTCACCGAATCAAGACGGAAGTAATGATGGTTTCAAAGTATATAGCCGCTGTTTACAATCAATTCAACTAAGTGTTTTTGACAGATGGGGAAATAGGGTATTTTATTCAGATAAAGTTGGTGAAAGTTGGGATGGAACATTTAACAATAAACCAATGAACTCAGGAACCTATATCTATAGAGCGACTGTCTCTTTGATTGATGGTACTGTGGAAGACTTAAAGGGAACTGTAACGTTAGTAAGATAACTTTTAGAAAGTAATAATTTGAAAGCACCACTGATTCAGTGGTGCTTTTTTAGTTTAAGTATATTGTAGACTAAAGACGTTGCATTAATTTAATGGATTCCATTGCTTCTTTGACATCGTGGACCCTTAATATAGATGCACCATTTTTTAAGGCTATTGTATTTAAAACAGATGTGCCGTTTAGTGCTTCTTCTGAAGATGAATTAAGTGTTTGCCAAATCATTCTTTTTCTAGATACGCCTACTAAGATAGGAAGTGAAAGTTGTTTAAGTATCTCTAGGTTTTTGAGTAATCTGAAATTGTCTTCTAATGATTTAGAAAAACCAAATCCTGGATCGATAATAACTTGATGAATTCCCTTATTTTTATACGTATTATACTTTAATTCAAAATAGGCATAGACATCTTCTTCAATAGCATTATAGCTATACGCGTTATGCATTGTTGAATAGTTTCCTATTAAATGCATCGCAATATAAGGGCAGTCAAATTTTGAAATAACGTCTAAAATTATTGGGTCAAATTCACCACCACTGATGTCGTTTATAATATGTGCGCCATTGCTTAGACAGTAGTCTGCTACAGAGGATTTGAAGGTGTCAATAGATATTAGAACACCTGGAAAATGTTCTTGAATCCATGATAAAGGTCCAGAAAGTCTTTCAATCTCCTGTCTTTCAGTTATAGATTGAGCGCCAGGGCGAGTAGAATGACCGCCAATGTCAATGATGGATGCTCCGTCTTTTAAATGCTTTTCAGTCAATCTTAACACATCTTCTTTCAGTTGTTTACGGCTTTCCTTATAGAAAGAATCAGGGGTGCAATTTACGATACCCATTACAATAGGATTTGAAAAAATTTGAATTTTATGGCCTATTTTTAACGTCAATTCATTTGTTTTCATTACCTTCATCTTTCTATTAAATTCAATTATTTAAACATGCCTGAAACATCGTCGCAATATACAAAAGTGATTTCAAATTGTAGAGATATTTTTCAAAAGAAGACAAAAGACTATGGGACTGCTTGGCGGATATTACGCGTGAGTTCTTTAACAGATCAAATATTTATTAAGGCACAGCGTATTCGAACAATCCAAGAGACTGGGGAGAATAGAGTAGGAGAAAAAATCGAAGATGAATTTATCGCTATTGTCAATTATTGCGTTATGGCTTTAATTCAGCTAGAATCTAGTGATAAAACTTCCCTTGAATTATCTGAAGAGAAAGCAATTTCACTCTATGATGAAACGATTCAAAAAACACATGATTTAATGTTGAAAAAAAACCATGATTATGGTGAAGCATGGAGGGATATGCGCGTAAGTTCTTTGACGGATTTAATATTGATGAAACTTTTGCGCGTGAAGCAAATAGAAGATAATCAAGGAAAAACAATCATCAGTGAAGGCATTGATGCTAATTATATGGATATGTTAAACTATTCTGTTTTTGCACTAATACTATTAACTCAATAAATTATGAAAGACAAAATTAAGCACTCATTTTCAGGACATTCTTTAGTAATTAATGGCTTATTTGTGGCGATAAACCTTGTGGGAATTATCTTTTTATCAATCGGATTTCACGATTCATTTGCTGCTTCAAAATGGATGTATGTTAGTGTTGGTTTAGCACTTATATTGTTGAGTGTTGGAGGAATGTTCGTTTTCAAAGGAGGTGTTATGATGTCCTTTGTATCTCGAGTATTGGTAGGAAGTTTATTTATAGTTTCAGGTCTAATAAAGGCGAATGACCCTATAGGGTTTAGTTATAAATTAGAAGAATATTTTGAAGATGGCGCATTGGCTTTTCGTATCAAAGAATGGTTTTCGATTCCTGATTTCTCCTTGGAGTTTTTTATTCCTTATGCATTAACTCTGAGTGTTATCATCTGTATTGTGGAAATTGTGTTGGGTGTATTGGTATTAATTGGAGGAAAGATTAAACTGACTTCATGGCTATTGCTATTGATGATTGCCTTTTTCACCTTCTTAACTTGGCATACATCTACGTGTGATCCAAATAAAAAATTTATTGACAGAGATACGTATGATATTAATTCTTCCTTGGCACAAATAAAAATTGAAGAAGCAAAAACGAATAAAGAGATAAAAATTATCTCTAAAACAAATAGTACGGTTGTCGTAGATGAACTTAAAAGTACTCAATGTGTGCTTGATTGCGGTTGTTTTGGTGATGCGATGAAAGGATCTGTTGGACGCTCATTAACGCCAAAGGAAACGCTCTGGAAAGACATCTTGTTGTTTTACTTTATTGTTTGGATTTTTGCAACCCAATGGCGTATTCAGCCAAATACGTCAAGAGAAAACACGGTTGTTGTACCTATTTCAATGCTACTAATGCTTTGTCTATCATTTATTTTCGGGTGGTATTTCCCATTCATTTTTGGGTTGATAGCCATCTTAGGTGCTTTATGGATTCGTCAATCTGGAGGTGTTCTTTTTGGTAACTATTTTGGCTCAACGATCATTGTTATATTCTTATGTGGACTAATGACAACATATGTATTGATGTATGAGCCATTAAAAGATTATCGACCGTATGCCGTAGGAAGTGATTTTCAAGAAAAAATGAACGATGGCATCATGGGCGAGTTTAAAAGTGCTTTTAAAATGAAAGACTTGAAAACTGGAAATGAAGTTATGCTTACAGAAGAAGAATACATGGATCCAGTGAAGAAACTATGGGAGGATTCAACATTGAAGTTTATCAGTATGGAGTCTTTAGAGATTAAAAAAGGAAAATTACCTTCTATCGATTCTTCACAATTCAGCCCAACAATTGATGTCGCTTATTTATCAGATGTTGAAAAGAAATTACCGTATATCGATTCTATTCTTAGCGAAAACATGATGGAAGGGGTCTTGCTGTTTGATGTTAAAACACGTCAAGAGATTGAAGTGTTAAAAGAAGATTACGATACAGCTTATTATACAACTGAAAATTACCGTTTTAAACGGGATATAGGTATTGTTAACCCTGATTTAATGGAAATATCAGTGAGAGACATGATTGTGAAATCACCAAAAGTAATCGTTCTATTTTCACGTAATTTAAAAGAAGCGAGTTGGGATAATGTTGATAGATTAAAAGAATCGTATAGAAGAGCTCAAAAAGATTCTATACCTTTCATACTAGTGACATCTTCTACAAGGCAAGAGATTGACAATTTTAGAAAGAAATATAAATTTGACATTCCTATCTTTATCATGGATTTCATTGAGATAAAAGTAGTTTGTCGTTCTAATCCAAGTTTAATGATTGTAATGGATGGCGTCGTAAAAGGTAAATATCCATACCGTTCAACTCCAACATATGATTGGATTCAGAAACACGTATTTTATAAAGGTATTAAATGAGAAAAAAAATAGTAGCAGGTAATTGGAAAATGAACCTCACAAAGCGAGATGCGCTTTCTTTGTACCAGGAAATTAGTCAAAAATCAGCTGATATCACGAATGTGGAAATGTTGGTCTTTAGCCCTTTATTATTTTTGGATGCTTTAAAACAAGAAGAAAATAAACGTCTAAAAATTGGGGCGCAAAATTTTTTTTATGAGCCATCAGGTGCTTTTACGGGAGAAGTTTCCCATAGCCAATTGAAGGATTTAGGAATACTAAATGTGTTAGTCGGACATTCCGAAAGACGCATGGTTTTTAAGGAAGATGATACGATAATACGATCAAAAGTGGATGCAGCTATTGCAGCAGAAATGAACATAATCTATTGTTGTGGTGAACCTTTGGAAATAAGAGAAAGTGATCAACATATTGCATACGTGATTGACCAAATGAAAAATACGATCTTTCATTTGAAAGAAGCTGACTTTCAACAAATCGTTATTGCCTATGAACCTATTTGGGCAATTGGAACAGGGAAAACAGCTACGCCTGACCAAGCCGAGGAGATGCATGAGCAAATTCGCAAAGCACTTTCAGAACGCTATTCTGAAACGTTATCTGAAAAGGTAACGATTCTATATGGAGGAAGTTGTAATCCTAAAAATGCAGCTGAATTATTTGCTAAACCAAACATTGACGGAGGTCTAATTGGCGGAGCATCATTGAAAGCGGATGATTTTATTGAAATAGCAAAATCGTATTAATGGAATATGTAGCATTAAAAGTAAAAATAGACCCTCCAAAACCTTGGAGTGAAATTCTAATTGCTCAATTGGCAGATTACGGATTTGATGGCTTTGAAGAGAATAGTGATGGTGTAAATGCGTATGGTTCTTTTGACGAAGTTATGTTAGAAGAAGCTTTTGAGGAGACTTTGTTGAATGGCAAAACACCAGAAGTGAAGATAGTCGTAGAAAAAGAAATTATACCACATCAAAATTGGAATGCGCTTTGGGAATCAGAGTTTCAACCAGTAGATGTAGAAGGGAAGTTGACCATATTGGCACCCTTCCACGATGCTCCTGTTACGAAGGGAATTAAGATAATTATTCAGCCTAAAATGTCTTTCGGGACGGGACACCATCAGACAACATGGATGATGTCTAAATTACTGATGGACTTAAAAAAAGTTCCGAGTAATATATTAGACATGGGTACTGGAACAGGTATTTTGGCTTTTTTAGTAGAAAAGTTAGGAGCTAAAAATATTTTAGGTATTGATATTGAGCCTTGGTCTATTGAATCGTGTGAAGAAAATATTGTCTATAACGATTCATCAGAGGTGAAATTTTTATGTGGTGATATTGACCTAATAGATGGGATGCATTTTGATATGATCATAGCAAATATCAATAAGAATATTTTAAAAGCTCAGATACCACACTACTCTAAGACACTAAATAATAATGGTATCTTATTGTTAAGTGGTTTCTTTGAATCCGATGTGCAAGAATTAATCGATTTCGCAAAATCGTATGATTTGACGTATGATTACCATATCACAAAAGAAAACTGGGCTGCTATTCAATTATCGAAAAATTAAATCGTTAGCATTTTTGCTACTAATTTGAAATAAAACATATTACTATGAACAAACTTGGACTAACATCATTGTTTCTGTTTATTATTTTTTCAACTATAAATGCACAGACATTTCCTAATGACAGAGCAAAGTTTTCAAAACAATTATTAACCGTAACGGCTCAATCGGCGACGGCGAAAGATCAAGATTTCATTAAGAATACGCTTTCTCCTTTCCTTCTTTCTGAAGCGAATATGTCTAACGAGATATTCGATAAAATGGTCGTGTCATGTAACTTGATGGACGGAAAAAGATTATCGTTTTATCCAGAGATATATCAATACGTTTATACCATTTACTCACTTTCTAAGAACAATGTTTCAAAACAGAATTATGATAATTGGCATGCCATTTTATCCACTTATTTTGAAGGTAAATCAATGACCAAGGCAAAAGAATTTCTTACTTTTTCGTATGACTTCTTCGGTGGTAATACCTTAAGTAGTCGTTCCAATTTTGCTTGGAAATATATCGGTGGAACATTTACTTTCCGAGCAGATAAAGAGCCGACGATTGACTTAAAAGATGGAAAGCTTGTTTGTTATTTAGACAACAAAGGAAAAGGAGCCAACTACCAATTAATTGACTCTATTGTTGTGAGTAAAACAGCAGGAGTATTTTATCCAATGAAAGATGTCTTTGATGGAAAAAACGGGGTTATAACATGGGAAAAAGTAGGGTTAGATCCAACGAAAGTATTTGCTGAATTACTAACACCTTACAGTGTGAATACGAAATTAGCTAAGTTAAGTGTAGATACCGTAAGTATGACAACCCCAGCCTTCCAAACGAAGGTAAAAGGTGTTTTATCAGATGTGGCCTATAGTATCAACAGAGAGACGGATAGAAACAACCCTCAATTTCGCTCATTTGAAAAAAGTTTAAGAATTAAAGATTTTTCTCCTGGGATAGATTATATCGGTGGTTTTAAATACGAAGGTGCTGATTTTGTTGGTTCTGGAGTGGGCAATACACCTGCTAAGTTGATTATTTATAATGATAAAAAGAAGGTTTTTGCTGAGGTTTTTGCTGATTTAGTCATCAATAGTGATAAAAAAATAGTGGCGGAAAATGCACGAGCAGTCATTCATCTTGGTGATAAAGATTCAATTACACATCCCGATGTTTTATTCAATTATTTCAAGGATACTAAATTGTTCGAATTTACGCGAGTAGGTGACGGACTAGGAGCTTCTCCTTTTATTAGTAATTACCATAAATTAGATATGTATGTACCTAAGATTACTTGGGAAAAGGATGCTACTTTTATAACAATGACGTATGGTAAGGAGATAGCAGAAGAATTAAAAATGGCTACATTTGAATCGACGGATTATTTCTCTAAAGAACAATATCAAGCTATTCAAAGTATCGCAAGTGTTCATCCATTAGTCGCTATCTATAATTACTGCTATAAATATGATGATTTTGAATTGACCGAAGCAAAATTTGCGGCATCATTAAATCGTACATTTGATCAATGCCGAGAATTGATTGTTATTTTAAGTCGCGATGGTTATATAATTCGTGACACAAAAAACAAAAAAATAATCGTGACAGATAAGGTTAAAAAGATTATTGAGCGAGAGAAAGGAAAAGAAGATTACGATTATATTATTTTTAGATCTGACCTGAGACAAGCACGTATGCCAGCACAATATACGGCTGAAGAAATCAATAG
Source organism: Taishania pollutisoli (assembly GCA_040394775.1). Lineage (GTDB taxonomy): Bacteria > Bacteroidota > Bacteroidia > Flavobacteriales_D > Crocinitomicaceae > 40-80. The sequence continues at coordinate 6,755 of JBEBRN010000065.1, read as the reverse complement.
GACACCTCAACTTCAACAATTAGACTCTCTCATAAAAGATAGAAATAGTAAACGTAGAGTTATTGCTAATTTTGGAACGCTAGATTTAACAACATACGCTCTTAGTCTAAACGCTATTGAAAAAGTAGATTTATCCGAAGTTAAGTTTACGTTTGTTATTCCAGATAATGATCAAATTGTGGTTGGAAAAAATAGAGATTTCGAATTTAAAGGATGGTTAAGGTCTGGTAAAATTGAAATTAAAGTGGAGAATGGACGGTACGATTATGCTAAAAATGCGGTAAACTTAATTAAAACGCAAAATATGCTATTAGCGGTGAAACCACAGAAAAAAGAAGATGGACAAAAACTTATTTTCTTAAATAGTTTTATCTCGAATGCTCAGGGTGAACTCTATGTAGATGATCCTACAAATCGTTCTGGTGTTAAAAAGAGCATCACTAAGTTCCCTATACTAGACATTAAGAATAGTGCTAGAGTATATTACAGTCACAATTCAATTCAAAGAGGAGCGTATGATACTACTCGTTTTTATTTTGCTCTTAAACCCTTTGTGATTGATAGTTTAGTTAATTTCTCGGATGATAATCTACGTTTTGGAGGTGAATTGATCTCAGCAGGAATTTTCCCTAAGTTCAGCGAAGAACTTAAGATTATGCCAGATTATTCGTTAGGCTTTATAAAGCAAGCTCCACAAGGTGGATATACATTTTATGAAACAAATGCAAAATATGAGAATAAAGTAATGCTTACTAATAGTGGTTTACAAGGAAGTGGTAAAATTGAATTCATAAAATCGATTACAGAGTCTGCTCAATTTACCTTTCTACCAGACTCTACTATTGGTGTTGCGAAATTCACTAATCTACCTTCCGAATCAGGGGTTGAGTTTCCAGATATTGTAGGCTCGAAAACCAATATTGCTTATAATCCTAAAAAGCAATATTTAAACGTTTATTCATTAGAAGATCCTATTTTGATGTTTAAAGATATTCAATATGTAGGTCAATTGGTTGTTAGAGCTGATGGAATAATAGGAAATGGAATTGTAATTATGCCTGATGCCAATCTAAAATCAAGAGTATATAAATTTAATAGATGGCATGCTAAAGCTAATTCTGCTGATTTTAACTTAGTAAATAAGTATGCGGAAGAAGGAGAGGGTGGATTGTCATTTGTGACGGACGATGTGAATGCGGATCTCGATTTTAAAGCGCGTAAAGGTGTTTTTAAAACAAATAAAGGAGAAACTAAAACGCAGTTTCCATTAAACAATTTCTATTGTATGATGGATAAATATACCTGGTTTATGGATGATCAAAATATTATGTTGGAGAAAACCAATAACAATCAATCGAATGATTTAGATATTTCTGCAGGTTTAGGATTGGCAACCCCTAATTTCTTTTCTACCAATGCAAAACAAGATTCTTTGCGATTTAAGGTTCCAAAAGCAGTTTTTTCATTGAAACAAAAAACAATCTTTTGTGAGCAAATAGATTTTGTAGATATTGCAGATGCTCGTATTTTTCCAAATGAAGGTAAATTAAACATCCTTAAAAAAGGAGTTATTGAACCGTTAGAAAATTCTAAAATAACGGCAAATTATGTAACTAAGTACCATACCTTTGAACAGGCTTCAACCAATATCCTAGCACGAAGGAAATACGAAGCTATTGGGAAATATCCGTATAAAGATGCAGATGATAAAGTTACCTATATCGACATGACAAAGATTTATGTGGATACAGGTTATCAAACGGTGGCTATTGGTGAAATTAAAGCAGATGAAAACTTCAAGTTGAGCCAAAAATTTGATTACTATGGTAAAATTAAAATAATAGCAGCGAATCCAACAATTACGTTTGATGGTGCTACCAGAATTAACCACAATTGTAATGAGTTTGCAAGAAGTTGGATGGCATTCGTTGCACCAATTGACCCTAAGAACATTCAAATACCCGTTTCTAAAAATATGAAGACATTGGAAGGTGAAGCAGTTACTGCGGGATTAGTCTGGAGAGATGCTAGAAGCCCAGATAGTGTGAAGATTTACCCTGCTTTCTTATCTAAATTACAAGATCCTAATGATAATGAAATTATTAGGGTGGAAGGTATATTACAGTACAATCCTTCTTCAAAAGAGTTCCAAATTGCATCTGCTGAAAAGTTGCAAAATAGAGGTGAAAAAGGAAATTATCTTTCGCTTCATACGGAAACATGTTCTTTAAATGGTGATGGTAAAATTGACCTAGGAATGAATTATGGCGATGTTGAAGTGATTAACTATGGAATTGTGAATTATGATAATAAAACCAGAATCACTACAATGAACCTCACTTCTCAGTTTTTATTTCCTAAATTAGATAAGAGTAGCTTTGAAAAGATAGGAAATAAGATTATTGCAAATGAGGGGCTTCTTCCACTAGATTTAAATACTTCTACTTTAGAACAAGCCATTCTTGAAATAAAAGACAAGAAAGCGGCGGATGCTGTTAAGAATGAGTTTGTCCAAAAGGGAGTTGTGAAAAACTTGCCAAAAGAAATGGAAGAGGGTATTACAATTACAGGTATTCAGTTAAAATCATTTTATGATGGATTAAACAATGGTTTGATTACCTCTGTGAGTAGTGCTTCAATCGTGAGTATTCTCGGTAAGTCAGTGTTTAAACAGGTGCCGTTTAGAGCATATTTTAAACAGACGTATTCAGGAAATGTTACAGGAGATAAATTACAATTTGAGATAGATATCCCTGGTGGTGGTATGTATTTCTTTGACTATGGAATGGAGAAGAAAAATGGAACACTTCAAATCTACACAACAGACGAAGAACTTAAACGAGGAGTAAACGAATTAAAAGATGATAAAAAGAAATACAAGAACTTTTCGTATGGAATTACCGAGAATAGCGGGATAATGAATAACTTTATGCGAATTTTAAAATAAGAAATGAGTTATTATTATTTTATTTATTTAATTATTGCTTACTTATTGGGATCTATTCCAACAGCTATTTGGGTCGGTAAACGATTCTATGAATTGGATGTTCGCGAACATGGTAGTAAGAACGCAGGTGCAACAAATACCTTTCGCGTTTTAGGGAAAAAACCAGGAGTGATTGTACTTTTAATTGATATTCTGAAAGGATTTTTGGCCGTTAGTCTTTTAGTTTGGACAACCAAAAATATTCAAGAAGACACACGTGCTTACTTATTAATTGTTGCGGCTATTTTAGCTGTTGTCGGACATATTTACCCTGTTTTCGCTCAATTTAGAGGAGGGAAAGGTGTAGCCACTTCTTTAGGTGTTATCTTAGGATTATATCCGGCTGCAGGAGCTATTTGTGTGATTGTCTTTATAATTACATTTATGATTTCTAAATACGTGTCTTTGGGGGCAATAGTCGCGTCTATTATTTTTCCAATAATTGTGAACTTCATCTTAGATACATCGTTCGAATTAAAAGCTTTCTCGTGGGTGCTTGCCGCATTGGTTATTTATAAACATAAACTGAATATCAAACGATTAATTTCTGGGACTGAAAATAAAATGAATGTTTTTAAAAAATCCTAGTAACTTTGTTTGAGAAAGACTAAGTCGATTAAAAACAATGCGTTACTTCTTATATTCACTAATTATTTTTTTGAGCCTAAACTCATTTTCTCAATCTGAGCCAGAATTAGCTACGAAGGCTTTGAAGATGTATAAGGATAAGAGATATGAAGAAGTAAAACCTGACTATTTAAAACTCCTTTCATTACAACCACGTAGCGCAGATTATAATTTCTATTATGGTGTATGTCTCTTAAAAACAGTTGCTTCAAAATCTGAGGCAATTAAATATCTCGAATATGCTGTTAAATCAGGAATAACATATCCAGAAGTTTACTACTATCTCGGTGTAGCATATCATTTGAATTATCAATTTAAGAATGCAATTACTAATTATCAGCTATTTTTGAAAAACAATGGCATCAGTAAAAAAAATTCTGAATTCGATGCAGAACGCCAGATTGAAATGTGTCAAAATGGATTAAAGCTATTTCAAAAATTCTCAGACATTACTGTCATTAACAAAAAAGAATATACAGCTTCCGAATTTTTCAGACTCTACAATGAGAAAAGTCTAAATGGTTCTATCCTTATCTCTAAATTAGATCAATCAAAAGCAGATAAAAAAAACAATCATTTCCCCGTCATTTTTTATCCAAATAACTCAGAAAAACTATTTTTTTCCAGTTATGGTGATAAGAATAAAGGAGACAAAGACATTTATTTTAAAACGAAAACACTAGATGGTTGGGGGATTCCTGAATTGGTGAAAGGAGATGTGAACTCTGATTTTGATGAAGATTATCCGTTTTTTGATAGTCAAACAAATACGCTTTATTTTAGTTCAAAAGGGCACAATAGTATGGGTGGATATGACGTCTTTTCTGCCAAGTACGATCCTTCAACAAACACTTTTGGAACCGTGAAGAATGCCGATTTTGCCATATCTTCCACTAGTGATGATTTATTTTATGTCCCAAATGAAGCCGAAGGAATTGCATGGTTTGCATCTGATCGAGAGAGTAAACCAGGGATTCTCACAATTTATAAAGTTGAAATTGAACGTTATCCTTCTACTTTAGCGCTTATTAATGGTGTCTTTCAAACAACCGATAAGTCGAAAGGAAATGAAATAGAAATTGAACTGTATATTAAAAAAGAGAATCGTAAAATAGGAAGTTACTATGCTGATGATGAAGGTAAATACAGTATTCCTGTTTATTTTTCAGGTGATTACGAATATCGCGTGTCCATTCCTGGAAGTAATATGACTTTTCCGTTAGAGTTTACAATTCCAAAGGTTTCAAATTTAACGGAGTATGGACAGAAAATTATTTACAAGAACATTGATGAAAAAGAGTACGTGGAATTACTTGTTTTATCCGAACATGAATTAAGTAAAGACGACGATAAGTTATTGGAAATCATCCGTGAAAAATCGGAATTGAATGTAGAAGAAAAGCAATTCGTAAAAGAAAATAAATCATTACAGGAATATAAACTGTTAGAAGACCAATTGTATACTGGAAAGGTTTCGTTAGAAGAGCAATTAACGTTAGAATCCAAGATCAACCAAAAGATTCATGACAATATTCGAGTAATTAATGTGTTACAAGAAGAATTGAAAACGCTTGTTGCAAAGCAAGATGTCAATACGCTTTCTCCTTTTCAAATAAAAGAAGCGAAAGAAAAAATTGATAGAATCAATTCACTCGAAAAAGAAAATATACAATTAAAACAACTTTCCGATTCTTTAGCAGTTGAAAATACACAGGTGTCGAAAAATGTATCAATTTTAAAAGATTTAGAAAAACAACTATCTGCGTTACCTGATTCACTAAAAATGGATTTAACCAACTTTAAAAAAGAAAATAGTGCTGGATTAGCTCTTTTAGCTTCCATTTCGGAGGAGAAAAAGTCAACGATTTTCGATAAGTACGAAGCGAAAAATAATAAACTGAAAGAACAGTATGAGATTTTGAATGAAACGCAACGTAAGTTACAGAAATCAGAAAATCAACTGTTAAATCAGAAAAATAGTCTTTTGACGGCTAAAGAAAAAGAAAAACCTGCCATTGAGGAAAACATAAAACAACAACAACAAAAGATTGCGGAAGAACAAATGGAGATTGATTATCTTCAAAAGAAAATAGAAGAGGGGCAAAAAGTATTGGCATCCCTGAAAGAAAAACAAGACTTCTTAACGGCTATTTATCAGAAAAAAGTGGATAAAGCTTATTCTAATAAAGATATTTCGAATGAACTCAAAATATTAGAAGATAAGAATTTTAGACCAATAAAAAACCTTCTAGAGCAAAGTTACATGCGAATGGAGCAGGAAGAAAAGGGAGTATTGCTAACAGAATTGGATATCCATTCAGAAGAATTAAAAAATGCTTGGGAAGAGTACGAAGCATTGGATAATCCGACGGTAACTGCTGCATCCGAAATTCGTTCAGAAAAATATAAGCAAGTTGAAATTGCATTAAAAAAGGAAATTGAGAATATAAAAGTAAAACCCGATACGACTGAATCGAAACAGTATTTAAAGAAATTGGAAACTGCTTTACAAGAGGTTACGAAGAAGCAAGAAGAGTTAATAATTACTGAAAATACGGAGAAAATTGCCGTTAAAAATAGTTTGATTGATAATCTCTATCCAGACTATAACCAAGTGATAGAAAGAATTAATGAGACAGAGTACGGAAATGATTGGGATAAAATCATTGCTTTAAAGCAGCAAGAAAAAAAACTTTTAAATAGTATCAACTCTTCTAAGGAGAATGAAGATGAGGAGGAATTAAGGACGTTAAAAAGTGATGTTGGAACATCTGTCGCACAATTGCAAGAACACCTTCAGTACGTTTCAGATAAAGAAGCGAATAGTTATAGTAGAACGGCTACTTCATTGCAAAAAGCGATCAATAATTTAGACTTTTATTCAGATAATGAAGCTTTTACCGGTCAAATTCAAGATTTACAAGAAGTAATCGAAAAAGATATTGCTGAAGCAATAGAGCTAAAAGAAAAGATGTCGAAGGAGAATATAAATACGCATTCCATCGACGAAGCAATCTCCAGTTTGGAAGAAACATTAGCATTAGTAGATGCAAAACAAAGTGAGTATGAACAGCTTCAGGTAGCGAATGCTAACAATACAATTACACAAAACAATACTATTGAAGAGGAAGAGAACAACAAT
>JBEBRN010000064.1:0-16308 GCA_040394775.1 Taishania pollutisoli | reverse complement strand
GATTAATCGATTTTGGATTCCATGCACCAACGGTATCTTTCCCAGTTGCTGGAACGTTAATGATTGAACCAACAGAATCAGAAGACAAGGATGAATTAGATCGTTTTATCAACGCTATGATTCAAATTCGTAAAGAGATTTCCGATATTGAGTCTGGAAAATACGACAAACAAAACAACTTGTTGAAAAATGCACCGCACACAGCAGATTGTATTATCAATAAAGCGTGGACATATCCATACACACCACAAGAAGCTGCTTTCCCTATTGAATACTTAAAAGAATTCAAATACTGGGCACCAGTAAGAAGAGTGGACAATGCGTATGGCGATAGAAACTTAGTATGTTCTTGTCCAGACATTGAATCGTATATGGAAACAACCTTACAGAATTCGTAAGAAAGATTAAAATAAAATTTGTTTACAAGTACTGCGCTATGGTTATCTCATTTGAATAAAGTGAAATAAGTATAGCGCAGTTTGTTTTTAGGTAAAGAGAAATTGTATGTTGATTTAGATTAATTCGAATAATTCTTTTGTTAAAAAAAGTAACCAGTTAATAATTCCTGTTGATGATGGATTGTTATATGCACTAATTATTAATATCATTCATTGTAATTTACAAATTCACACCATTCTATTGCAGTCGGATAGACATAAAAATCATTGGAACTTTGAGAGTAATCGGGAAGAAAGCAATATTTTCTAACTTGATTAACTTCTTCTATACTTAAATTAGGATTGATAGGTACATAAACTTGTTTTTTGTTACGATACCATTTCATTTCACCAAGATTAGAATAAAAAAGATTATACCCATCATCAAATGCGCATATTTTTTGATTTTTATTATCAATAGATATTAATTCATTTTTACTACCTTAAAAGTAACACCGTCCCACACGGCATCTCTTTCAATTAATGTGGCTAGCAATTCTCTACTTAGATAGCGTTTTTCGCCAACATAATATCGTACTAAATTTAATTCTTGTCTGTAACATTTTATTCCTCCATGTAAGATTAAAAGCTCTAATAGTTGTTTGTTAAAATAAGTTAAATCTCTTATCAAATTTGTATCTGATAGTATTTTTTTTATTTTAACAGCATTTAATGAATCTGCTAAATAAATATTTTGTTTTTTCTTTCTTGCTTTTTGATCGACTAAAACCATTCTAACAAGATACAATGTCTTTTTTTTCTCATAGTCATTTACATCTAATTCTTTTTTTATCAAATTAAACTTACGTTTAGTTAGAAGTGGAATATTGGTTTCTCTTTTATAAACTTTATACTTTTTAGCAATCTTAACAAGTGTATTGATGTAAAAAGGCTTTTGTTTACTATCTTTTCGGCTTCTTTGATTTACAACCTTAATAATTTCTTCCAAATGATGATTTTCGCTCTCCTTAAATAAATGTTCAAAAATAGAATCTGCTTCTGCTATTTTTCTATTATTTTTATTTGTGGTAAGAATTTCATATGCATAGTTGAAATCTTTATAATATTGCCCTTCTTGACTTAGCAAGTCGAAAATTCCTACTATTAAAATCAGAATAGTGGTTAAAACATTTTTTTTCATAAAAACATAAAATCAACTTAATAAATTAGATGTAGTTTAAGTGTGTATGCTATAGATAGAAACGATTAAGGTTATTAGAAAGCAGTTAAACAGCAAATGTTTAACTGCTTAAAAATTAACGATAATCTGTATGTCCTTCTGGACAATTCCACGAATCAATAGTTGATGTATTGTTCTTTTTAAACAAATACAAAGTATCTCCACGCTCCCAATTAGTTGAACTACTATTGCAAGTCGTGTTTATTCCTTTACCAGTAACATCTTCCTTCCTGCTTATTTGCTTTTTTTTCAAACAAATCTATTTTGAATTTTTCATACTCTAAAACATTAAATTTCCGCCTATTCTTTTATTGGTTTTCGGTATTACCATAAAATAACATCATTTTTCTCGACAAATGAATTTAAAATCGACTAATAAATATTAGCATTTGCAAGTTACATCATTGTTCTTAATTAGCCAATCGATTATCTTATTTGTGGTTCGATCGTCTTTGTTGGATATTATCAGAATCATAAATTGTACTTCTTTTTTCTTTCTTCAAGTGAATTGGCATCTTTCACGGGAATATTTTCTCCAAGAGTTCCATAATATTGATATCCGAAAAATTGATAATTCCATTTATCGAAAGCCATAAACAAGGTATAGCTAATTTTTCCTTCAAAATAAGTTTTTTCTATATAAGGTAGAAGTAAATCCCATGTTTTTTGAATTGTATTGGGGTCTTTTAAACTATGCCATATTATAAAATTAATTTTATAATATGTTCCATATCCATCGTCAAAATTATTGGGAAAAATACCATTATTCATTTTGGCTAATTCTATAATCTGCTGTATATTATCATTATCAATTTGAGTTTCTAAGTCCCAAATAAATTTATTTTTAATACTGTCATTACTTTGTTTAGATGAATATTTTCGTATAGCTTGATCAGTATAAACAAGCTTATTCACCTTCTCTTGAAAATAGATGGAATAAGGATGTTGACTACTCCATTTAGTATAATGTTTATTTGATTTCTTGATTGTCCAATTAACTAATCCTTTTTGCTTAATTCCTTGAAGAAGTTCACTTCTATTCATTGTTTCTGGCAAAGTATCAGTTGACATGTAACGCCATCCATATAAACGCATCAACTTAATTATGTGCTTTTTATAAAACTTCTCATCGTCGTTTTTTAAAGAGAAATTCAGAAACAAAAGTTCTTCTGAAGGATCCGTGTCCGCATTCAAACAATGCTTTTCCCATATTCTTTTTGCATTTTGATAGTCATTTTCCCCGAAAAGAGGATAAATACTATCATAAATTATTCTGTAAGTTTTGTTTTGAGCAAGAAATGGGTTTTGAAATGTCCAAGTTAGGGCGATTAATACTAACAAGCTATACTTCATAATGTTGATGATTTAGTTTCGAATACAAATTGTTTTCTTTAATAGATTTTTTATTGTTTGCGAAATTAAACTTTCTCATTTCTCGAATAGCTTAAAATTAGAAAATTATTTTAAATGAGAAAAAGGTTGTTCAGTAAACTGAGCAACCTCTTGGAGTTTTTGATAAATCAGCATATTCACTTACGATTAAAATCAATGAATTTTTAATAAAGCTTTAAGGTTTTCAACTTCTACAGGATCTGTTACTAATGGAGAATATTTTGTCCAGAGTGTACCGTAAATCGTTTTACCGCAACATTTATGTAATGTTTTATCGATAAGAAAATCCAAATCAGCATATAATTCTTTTTCTTCAATAGCTTGTTGCACTAAATGTATATATTTAATACAAAACGTTGAACTTACATGTAACATAAGGATAAAACATGTGGAGGATTCTTCGCCTGTTAATGATATTCCAGGATAACCATATTCGTCAAATATTTGAATTAAAGCATGCTCAGTAATAGAATCCTGCTCAATGGCAATCTTTCTAAGTGAATCCATTATTGGCTTATTCTTTTTGTCAAAAGTTTTTAACTTAGTCCTTTGATCTAAGCGGAATAGGTGTCTTATTATAAAAGCAAGTTCAAAATTGATAGTAGGATAATACTTCAGTGATTTATTAATAAATTCTCGATTGACAGCTTCTTCTAAAATTCGGTATTGTTCTAAAGAGCGTACTTTAAGAACGTTAGCAATGGAATCCTCAAGTATCATCACATAGGTACATCCACTCTTTACTTTTTCGAGCATAAGATTAAAACTGTAATCAAAATTTGATTCTTTAAGTGTTTTTAAAATAAGAGAATCGTATAACGAATACAGTTCATTTTCATCAATAGTTTTAGACTTCTTATGAAGGTAGTTAATCAGTTTTTCAGGATGTTCTTTTTGATTATATAATCCATAACATTTAGCTAATGACGCTTGAAAATTAGTTTGCGCTACAAGATTTTGAGAAGTTGAAACACTTAACAAAACAACTATCAATACTAACAAGCTATATTTCATAATGACGATGAATTGGGATCGAATTCAATCTGTTTTCTTTGATGAATTCTAAAACTAATGTTTTTACAAAAGTTACCTCTCAATAACTTCCGTTATATTTCTTCAAGAACCACTCCGTTCCAAAAGCAGCGATAATCAACAATATCAACCACCAATAATCGATGAGATTTTTCACCGTTTGCTCCTGAGATTCCACTGGTCGAATATCATCTCGTAAAGACAATTGCTTCAATAACTGATCGTATTGAGCTAATGGATAAAACGTTCCTTTTGTCTGTTCACTCAATTGCGATAACACTTCGTAATTGGCGGTATTATCCAACAATTCAATATCGTTAGTTTCTACGACTAATTCACCCGCTAATTGATACGTCTTTTTATCGATGATAGTCGAGGCTGTCCATTTGTAATTTCCAGCGGAAAGCTTTCCTACATTCAATGAATAATAGTTTCCAACAACTGAAAAATCATACGTCTGCTGTGTTCCTTTATCATTCGTCAATTTAAAATCGACATTTCCATTGGTCACTAATTCCATGGAAGCATTGTAAACTTCAGCTTTAATAATGACTGGTTCGTTCGGATTGGTCTTGCGAGGAACAGAAACTCTAAATGGAGAATTATTCTTTTTAGCCGTCAAATATTGAATCGTCTTTTGGAAAATTTCGTCAAAAGCATTGGTATTTTCCACCGCACGGTAATTCGCTAATTTCCATTTCCAAATTCCTTCTCCTTGAATAACACCGACTTTTACATCATTTGTCGTATGGAAATAAATCTGCGCATCGTTTTTCTGAACATCGCCCACACCTTGGTAAAACAATACTTTCACATTCGGACTTAATTTCATTCTCCCAAAAACAGAACGTAATGGCGGAAAACTACGCAATTGACGGGTCGCTTCATCGGATAATTCAAACAAGTCAAAACTCTTGTTGAAAAGCGGCACATTCTCATCCATTTGATTGATGGAAGTATAATTCATTCCTAAATATGGCGTTGGCTTTCGAAACGACGATTGTGCGCCCAAAATAGCAAAAACAGGACATTTCTGATTCACTATTTTCTCTAAAAGCTCTTGTTGATTATTGTCTATCAATGGATTGTGAAAAACGACCAAGTCATATTTAGAAGCGTCTTTATCCCAATCACTGGTTAATTTCACGTCTACTTTATTGTTTTTTTCCTTCTCAAGAACGCTTTTTAACGCAGCAATATCAGGATGTGGCGCAGCAGCAAGTAAAAGAATCTTGCGCATGTCATCGACCACTTCAATATAAAAACCTTGTTTGTTATTTTTGGTGGTATATTCTCCCGCCACATTGTCCACAATCACTTGATAATATTGAACGCCTTTCACATTGGCTTGTACCTGAAAGTTGACTTTATAAAAAGACGTGTTCGGCACAACATTAATCGTCTGGCTACTAATTGTTTTCCCTTGATGTACCAAACGCACTTGAACGGTTTGACTTCCCATTTTCTGTGCTTCAATCAATGCTTCTACTGGGAAAGAATTATTTAAAAAGACAAAATCATTGCTTTGCACATTTCGCACAATTAAATCACGTTTAGTAACTGTATCGCCCACAGCCAAAGTGAAAACAGGAACATACATTAGATTACTTGCCGCATACAATGGATGATCGCCTTCATTAAAATTTCCGTCTGAAATCAAGGTGACAGCACCAATGTTATTGCCGTAAAACTGTTCTCCAACAGCCAAAAAACCATCGGCTAAATTCGTTTTATCTTCTTTAAAAGACAAGGTATCCATTCCTTTAAAATTAGCACCTAGCGTGTAATTCTTAATCGTAAATTTCGAACCGTATTGTTCCTCTAATTTTGACAAATAGGAAGTAATTTGTTTTTCAAACTTATTGCTATCGGCATAATTTCGCATCGACAACGAATTGTCAATCAAGTTAATAAGAATAGGTTTTTCAACTTTTGTTTTGGTCGTTTGAAGAAAAATACCGAGAAATAAAATGCCAATCAACGTCAATCCCAATGCACGAAGAGCCAGCAATGAATAACGCAGTCCGTTCGAAAATTGCTTTCCTTCCTTACCGCTATATAAAAAGTAAGCTATCGCTATCGCAACTATGGAAAGTAGTATGATATATAAGGAGGATACTTCGCTAATAATTTTCATTTACTGGAGTAAAATTTTAATTTTCAATAATCATCTTCGATAGACGAACTCTTTGACTTTGTTCCAAAAACATACAAGAAAGTCACACGATAAAACATCGGAATACGGACACCTTTAGCAGTTCTCGCGATATAAGAAGTTTGCATGGGCGAATTGACACTGTTAATTACATCAAAATTCAATCCTGCATTAATTCTAAAATGGTCACCAATTTTTCGGGATAAACCAGCGGATAAAATTACAGCAGGCGCTACAGCTCTATATTTTGTCGCTCCTATCTTGTAATTGTAAGGTGTAAAATACATCTCTACATCCACTCCAGCATATAACCATTCGAGAAAACGGTAATGCCCGTAAACTCCCACACCCGTAATATTCATTTTTCCCTTGACACCATACATGTTGCTCCAATAATTGATAAATCGAAACGACGGGCCAACGACAAAATCATCTGCTACTTCATAACCAAAGCGTGGCGCAACATTAATACTTCCGCCATTCGAAGAAGCCCAAAAATTAATATCTGCTCCTAATTCCATGCTACCTTTCTGAGCAAATGAAAAACTGGAGCATATCAAACTAAAAATAACAAGGTAATTTTTCATCTTTTCACTTTTATTAATCCATCTTCCTCAAAAATGAGTTCTTCTTTTATCAATAATTGTATTAGTTCAATTAATTCGATTCGATGATAGAGTTCAAAATTAGCGTAAATTTCATCAATCGCTGTTCCTTTTTGAGCTAATTTCAAAATTGCTTCTTGAATTTTAAGTGCATCAAATGTCGCCTTTCGTTTTCTACATACATCACATTTTCCGCAAACAGCAACTTTTTGACCAAAATAGTCAATCAAAAATTGGGATCGGCACGTCTCATTTTGTGTGATATACAATTTCATTCGCTCCCATCTACTCCAAATCACTTCTTTTCGATTGCGGTACAAATTATCATCTATTCGCAAATTATCTAACGGCAGTCGCTCTTCCGTAAAAATAACAAGCGGTAAATCAGTTTTCCAGCTGACATCTATAATTCCATTATGTTCCAAATACTTTAATTGTCTATCTAATTCAGTCGCGGATATCCCTAGACGCTTCAACAATGTTTTCTCTTGAATATCCATGTATTCGTCAAAGATACCAGGGAAACTACGCGTTAAAAGTGTCGTTATTTTAACCATGGAATCATGTTGCAACTGAAACCCATAAAGCGTCGCGTTGTTCACCGCAAATTTTACTTTCGTTGGGTGATAAACACTTTCTGAAAAAGTTAAATAGTTATTGAGTTCCAAGAATTTCAACGAATGATACACCTCCAAATAATTCAATTTATAGGTATCTACAATTTGTCGAATATCAAAAGGATAAGTTTCTCCTTTCCCTGCGCCAATCGCTACTTTTAAGAAGTTACACACTAATTGATACGTATTTTTTATGGTTTGAATCGGTGGAAATTGATTTTCAAGTTGACGATCCATTTCTTCAAATTCGGTATCGTTATAAAAAACAAAAGTGCGTGCTGGCAAACCATCTCGTCCTGCTCTACCCGCTTCTTGAAATAACGCTTCAGGATTATTAGGAAATTCATAATGTGCCACAAAACGGACATCTGGTTTATCAATTCCCATTCCAAAAGCATTGGTCGCAATCATAATCCGCAAATCATCTTTTAGCCAGGCATTCAACATGTCAGAACGACTTTTAGCATCCATTCCACCGTGGTAAATACCCACTTTTATTCCTAAAGACAAAAAATGTTGTGCTAATTGCTTCACACTCTTACGTGTTTGGCAATAAATAATGCCCGTTTGATGAGGAAAGTGCGTCAAAACACGCTGAATAGCTTTAAATTTATTCGGCACTTGGTATACCTCATAACTAATATTATCGCGGACGAACGGTGCTTCAAACACTGCTGGTTTTCGCAATTCTAACTGTTCGATGATGTCCAACTTCACCGCTGGAGTTGCCGTAGCCGTTACCGCCATCATAGGCACCGACGGATGATATTCTCGCAATTTTGAAATCTCTCGATAAGGAGGACGAAAATCATGTCCCCATTCAGAAATACAATGCGCTTCATCCACTACAATCAAGCCCACTTTCATCAACTTAAAGCGTTCGATAAATAAACGTGTTTTTAAACGTTCTGGAGAAACATATAAAAATTCTATGCCTCCGAAGCGAGCATTATCAAGCGTAATATCAATTTCACGATACGACATAGCGCCCGTGATTGCTTTTGCCCGTATTCCTCTTTTTTGCAATTGTAAAACCTGATCTTCCATCAGTGCAATCAAAGGAGAAATAACGATACAAATACCTTCACGTGCTAATCCTGGAACTTGAAAGCAAATCGATTTTCCACCGCCCGTAGGAAGTAAAGCCAAAACATCCTTTCCATAAATCGCAGCATCTACAATATCTTCTTGCAATGGACGAAAGGCGTCATACTTCCAAAAACGATACAATATTTCTCTACTTTGCTCCAATGATTATCAATATTTATTCAAAAATAAGAATTATACGACACAGATAATGAACCGACCAAGGATTTTGAAAAGTTAAGAAATCTATAAAACATACACTTTTACACACGAAGATGTTAATTGAATATTATCGAAGCAGATTATAAGCCTTTAAAATCGCTATTTTTGCATGATTAATAGAAGATTACATAATGATTACAAAAGACATAAAAATAACCAAAGCAGCAACATCAAAAATTAACGAAGTCGATTGGAACGATCTATCTTTCGGCAGTCAATTTACAGACCACATGTTGATCATGAATTACGCCAATGGAAAATGGGAAACTCCTGAAATAAAACCATTTAGTAATCTATCTTTTCATCCAGCAACATCCGTATTTCATTATGGCCAAGCTTTGTTTGAAGGGTTAAAAGCCTATCGCCAAATCAACGGAGACATCACTGTTTTTCATCCAGATATGAACGCTATTCGTTTTAGAGAGTCGTGTATTCGTATGTGCATGCCTGAAATTGAAGAAGAGCAATTCGTTCAAATGATTTTAGACTTCGTCAAGTTGGAGCAAGAATGGGTTTCTGATAAAGAAGGTTATTCACTTTACATCAGACCTTTCATGATTGCAACGGAACCGCATGTTGGCGTCAAGCCTTCTGATACGTACCAGTTTATCATTTTCGCTTGTCCTGTGGGACAATACTACAAAGAACCTGTTAATATCAAAATCGAAGAGCATTATACACGAGCTGCTTCAGGAGGAATTGGTAGAGCTAAAGCTGCTGCTAACTACGGCGCTTCTCTTTATCCAGCACAATTAGCAAAAGAAGAAGGTTTTCATCAATTGCTATGGACGGACGCTGCAACACATCAATATGTGGAAGAAGCGGGGACCATGAATGTAATGTTTGTAAAAAATGGCGTTGTAATAACACCATCCGAAGAACAAGATACTATTTTGAGAGGAGTAACCAAAAGAAGTGTGGTAGATTTAGCACATCATTGGGGATTACAAGTAGAAGAACGCAAGATAAGTGTAAAAGAAATCATTGAAGGTATTCAAGATGGTTCTATTACGGATGCTTTTGGTGCTGGTACTGCGGCTACAATTGCTCCTATTGCAAAAATATCTTATCAAGGGAAAGTATATGAATTACCAGCAGTTGAAACTAGAGAGTTTTCTAATAGAGTTAGTAAGTTTATGCGAGAGGTGAAAATTGGTAAAGTAGAAGATATTTTCGGTTGGAACTATAAAGCAAATTGATCAACTTTATGAACTGCAGAGACAACTATAAAGCAATAAAGTCGTCTTTACATTAAATAGCTAACAAATGAAATACACTTTAATTATATTATCATTCTTATTTTCTTTTCTTTTATATTCTCAAGAAAATATAGAAACATACCTACAAGAAAGAGAAAATTTATACAATCAAAATAAAGATTTCTCCACTTTAGATCATGATTTCTCAATAGCTAATGGTGAAATACTTCCTGCGTTAATAAAAAAAGAAACAAATGCTCAATTAGCGATTTTCACATACAAAACATTTCGAAACATCAACGCTTCTAATGAACAAAACGTGATGTATAGATTGAAACTATCTGTTCCTTCAATTGTAAGTATTAGCAATACAGGAAACGAAATAAAAGTGAGTTTTATGAATCCCGTATCCGAGGAAGATCTAACTGAATTAGTTAGATTAACTGGATTTAAAGGATATAAAATAATGAATACTCCATGAAAAAGTTACTTTTAATATTAGGAATTCTAGTAGCAACATACCCGTTGTTTTCACAATGTAACACCAATACGTCTATATGTAGTGGTTCAAATGCAGGACCTTTTACATTTGTTACTCCAGGGAACTCAGTAAGTTCATGTTTAGACTTTATTGGGCCCAATGTTGGATATATTATATTAAACATATCTGGAAGTGGAAACTTAAATATGTTAATACAAGGAAATGTCAACAGTGGCTTCTTAGATGTTGCTGTTTTTAACGTTCCACCAGGAACTGCACCTTGTACTGCTATTCAAAGTACTTCTAACGAACTTGTATGTAACTATGCATCAAGTTCAGGTGGCTGTGCTCAATTTGGTGGTCAATTTGGTTGTTCTTCTAATATTGGAACAGTACCCGTAACGGCTGGACAACAATTAATGATTGTTGTGGAAAATTGGAGTGGAACACAAAGTAATTTCACCCTTCAAATGTCCACTGCTCCAGGTAGTGCTGTGGCTGGATTACCAGACGCTACTATTACACCTGTTGCTGATATCTGTGTTTCTGCAAGTGCTTTTCAACTCTCAGCGGTAAGTATGGGAGGAACTTGGTCTGGCCCTGGAGTAAGTGCGTCTGGAATGTTTAACCCTGCGACGGCTGGAGTGGGTTCACACACCATTAGTTATGCTATTGGTGTTGCTCCTTGTAACGCTTCAAGTCAAACAGTGATTAATGTCGTTGCAGACCCTGTTGTTAACCTTGTTAGTAATGGTCCAGTATGCCTTGGCGAAGATTTAACTATTGATTTGTCTCCTCCAATTAATGGAATCTATTCATGGACAGGTCCAAATGGATTTTCGTCGTCACAATCTGCTATCTTAATTCCAAATGTTACAGCAGCAGATGCAGGAACCTATAACGTATCTGTGGACAGTTGGGGAAATTGCCTAAGCACTGGATCCATCAACGTTGTAATAAATCCAAATATCACCATAGCTATTACGAGTCCAGCCTCTATCTGTCTGAATGATTCTTCAGTTACACTTACGGCAAATGTAACTTCGACTGGTACAGCTCCAATTAACCCTGGCATATGGTCTGGCGATGGTATTACGGACTCGATAAACGGCACTTTTAATCCTACTATTGCAGGAGAAGGCACACATACTATAACATATACTGTAGCTGGTTTCTGCGGTAACTCGGCATCTGTCGATATACTCGTCAAACCACATCCGAGCTTAGGATTAATATCACCTTTAACAGTTGATTGTACACCTCTAATAACAACTGCAACTATTTCTAGTGATTTGACATTAGACTCTGTCTATATTGATTTTGGAAATGGAACACTCGGTAATTCATTGGGTACTTATAATTTAACTTACACACCCACAATATGCTATGATGTTCATATTTGGGGAGAAAGTCAAGGATGTGCAACAGATTCACTTTTCACAGACTTCTTTTGTACTGAACCAAATCCTTCATCCGAACCTATGGTTGTTAAAGGAACAGCAACAGAATACGATCCTGATTTTGTGTTCTTAAATAGCTCTACTGGTGCAAGTAGTTATTATTGGGAATTTGGAGATGGTAAAACATCTACTCTAAAAGCCCCGACTCATACTTACGCTAATATGCCTGGAGAATACGCAGTGACTCTAATCGCTACAAGTAATTTTGGCTGTAAGGACACCACTACTATACACATCAAAGTAATTGAAGATGTCGTATTCTACGTACCGAATGCGTTTACACCTGATGGTGATCAATTTAATAACATATTCAAACCTGTTATGACTTCAGGATTCCAACCTGACACCTACACTTTATTGATTTTTAACCGTTGGGGGGAAACAATATTTGAATCACATAACACAGAGTATGGTTGGGACGGTACTTATAGAGATGCTATTGCGCCAAATGGAACCTATGTATGGGTCATTACTTTTAAAGCGAAAGAGAATAGTGAAAGTTTTAGATTCCAAGGACACTTTACACTGATTAAATAACTATCATTTTTAAAAAAATATAAATCCTGAGCGTCTTAATGATTCTCAGGATTTTTTATTTTATTATAGATTATGAATATTAATTTTTGATAAAATTATCTGCTTTACGTAATTCATTCTAATAAATTCATACCTTTATACCGCAAATTAGAAAAGGGAATTCCGTGTGAATCGGAAACTGTATCTGCAGCTGTAAGTTCTATAAAACGGCATTCAATAAGTCACTGCTCCAATCTATCGGAGTGGGAAGGCGAATGTCGGGAACGAGTCAGAAGACCTTCTAAATTGTTTTGTGAGTGAAGACTTCAGAATAAAGTCAAACTACGAACCTCTTTTAAGGCGCCTTAAAAAGTCAATCGTATTTTCTTATCTGATTTCTTTAATGTTTAATTTTTTAATTTAAAAAACATGAAGAAATTTTTATTTTCAGCCTTAATGGCAGCGCCGTTTATCATGAACGCACAACAAAACGTGGTCACTTTCGAAGACCTAACATTACCATCTGATTCTTATTATGAAGGTGCAGACAATGCAGGAAGCTTTACTTCTAATAATGTTAGATTTGACAATTATTATGACACGGCTTATTTTATGTGGTCAGGAGGATATGCTTATTCCAACATGAAAAATGATTCTATTGGTGATTATACAAATAGTTTCAGCGCTTATCCAGCAACAGGAGCGGATAATTCAGAAGTATACGCCGTATCTACGCCAGGATTTGGCGCGACTCAATACATTGATTTTCAGGGAAGCACTACTATTACCAGTCTAAGTATCACCAACACAACGTATGCTTACTATTCCATGAAAAATGGTGATGTGTTTGCTAAAAAATTCGGTTCAACAACCGATGCGAATGGCGATGATGATGGAACCAATGGAAAAGATTATTTTTATGTGACCATTTATTCTCACGATGCATCTAATGAAATCCTTGATTCAGTAGTCGTTTACTTAGCAGATTTTCGTTCTACTGATACATTAGATCATTATATCTTAGACACATGGGAAGAAGTAAATATCAATTTAACGGGTAACAAACTTTCATTCAAGTTAACCTCTTCGGACAATGGCGACTACGGAATGAATACTCCCGCTTATTTTGCATTTGACAATATCAAATTTGGAACAGTGGTTTCAGTTAAAGAAACAACATTGCCAACGATATCCATTTATCCAAATCCAGCTGTTAATCAATTGTCTGTTTTGAACTATACTGGTTCAGTTAGCATTTTCGCTGCAAATGGTTCTTTAGTAAAAACAGCTGATTTAAATAGCGCTACTACTATTGATGTATCAGATTTATATCAAGGAATTTATCAGCTAGTTACTGAAAACGGAAGTGTCAAGTTCATCAAGAACTAAAAAAAATCCGTTTTAAAGTTTAAACTTTAAAATATGATGCGGTATGGTGTCTTTTTTGCTTTCTTTTTTCCAGCCTTTGTTATTTTTGGACAAGAGCAGCAATTAGACACCTTACTTATTACATCAAAAAGCAAATTACCGCCACTATTCACTGTTTCTGCTAAAGAAATAGCCAACTACCAAGCCACAGACTTAGGAGAAGTGCTACAAAAAATACCGGGAATTTCCATTAAAAACTATGGCGGTATGGGTGGCATGAAAACCGTTTCAGTTCGTGGTCTAGGAAGTGCGCATCAACAAATTGTCATCGATGGATTTGTGACACCTAACACACAAACGGGACAAATTGATTTAGGGACTATTTACGCCTCAAATATTGAATCTGTCGAACTTATTTCAGGTGGCTTTTCAGATCGATTACTTCCTGTAAGTGCTCGAATCGGTGCTAATGTCTTATGGATTGACCGTTTTGAATCGGAATTTCCAAATAAACGCTATGCACTTAAATCAAAAATTAGCTACGGTTCATTTAACACTATGGATGTTTGGATTTCCAATAAAGTAAGAATAGCTACAAGACACGCACTGGCCATAAGTGGTAGTTTTCAAACGTCTAAAGGAAATTATCCCTATCGCTTTCAGAATTATTCACAAGTATATGCTGGAAAACGTGTCAATGCTGCGATATTAGGAGGAACTGCCAATGCTGTGTATCAATGGAAAATATCGGATAAGATACAAGCACATCTGGATTATTCATTTTACAAAAGCGACAAAGGACTTCCCGGACCTGTAATTCTTTATTTAAACACCGCTCAACAAGAGTTGTCTACTGAAACACATCAAAGTAATATTGGAGTGACTTTCTCTTATCCCAAATGGAAAGGACGTTTTTATGGAACCTATAAAAATGAGAAAATAAACTATCTTGATAATGGCTATTTGAACATTCAAGGGAAAATGGAAAACGCCTATCACCAACAACAATTGTTTGGTGGCTGGGTGATGCATCAAAATTTAGGACGGTTTTTGAAGCAGGAAATAGGTGTTGAAGCTTTTTGGGCAAAGTTGACAGGTGATATTTCTCAAAATATACAACCGCAACGTTATCAAATAAAAGGGTTTTATGGTGTTGGACCGACCTTTTCTTGGGGCGAATTTAGAGCGCAAATTGCAGGTCAAACATTGAATGATTATAATCGTTCCACACCAATCAATAAAGGAAAAATATACGCTCAACCGAGTTTTTATTTCCGTACTACTCAAAATTGGAAAGTCATCGGAGACATCCAATTATTTTACAAACGAAACGTACGTGTTTCGGGATTTAATGAATTGTATTACAATCAAATAGGAAATAAAAACTTACTTCCTGAAATCGCTGACCAGTTGCAACTTTCATTCTCAAAAACCTACTCCAGAAATAAGACAAAGCAGCTCTATGGAGCAAACATCTATTACAACCAAGAACGCAATAAAATCGTGGCCATCCCAACCAAAAACTTATTCGTCTGGATGATTCAAAATGTCGGTAAAGCAGAAGTTATGGGAATCGATTTAAGTTATCGCTATGTCCAATTTTGGAATAACTGGAATACCACCATTAGCGTAAATTACACCTATCAATCGGTGGTTGATAAAACCGATAAGAATTCACCTGTTTATAGAAACCAACTCGCTTATTTCCCAAAACACGTTGGGAATTTCGATGTGGCGGTGAATTGGAAAAATGCCGGAATGGCGGTGAACGTTTTTGCGATTAGTAAGCGTTATTCGCTCAATCAAAATATTTCCGCAAATGAAGTGGATGGCTATGTCACAGCTGATATTCAGTTGTCGTATAAATTTGTGGTAAAAGACAAACATCATTTGACCGTGCGAGCAATGTGTAAAAACATAGGAAATCTGACCTATGCGTATGTGAAATACTACGTGATGCCCGGAACCAATTATTTACTGGTGTTGAATTATGAATTTTAAACGAAAAGATATGAAATTTAAAATTTGGATGATTATAAGTTTACTTTCTTTCACTATTATTAGCTGCAAGAAAGAAATTTCCGCACCACTTGACGGAACGGACGATACGTTGAAAAATGGTCTTCTCGTATTAAACGATGGTTTGTTCCAACTCAACAATTCAAGCATGTCGTGGGTAGATTTATCGACAGGAAGTGTCAACAATCAAATTTTTGAAGAACGTACTGGCAGACAACTAGGCGACACAGGAAATGACATGATTATCTATGGCTCCAAATTATACATTGTGACGAGTGTTTCATCGACCTTAGAAGTATTGAATGCAAAAACGTTAAGTTCCATAAAACAACTTTCAATTGTTGAAAATGGTACAGCACAACAACCGCAAAACATCACCGCTATCAATGGCGAAATTTACATTTCGACATTCGGAGGAAAAGTTTGGTGCATCGACACGACTACTTTCGAAGTGAAAACTAAAATTCAAGTGGGTTTAAATCCGGATAGAATAACCAATGATGGCACATCTATTTTTGTCTCGAATTCTGGCGGTTTGA
>JBEBRN010000063.1:0-16426 GCA_040394775.1 Taishania pollutisoli | reverse complement strand
GTATTATTGTGATATGGATTGAGTTATCAGGCTAGCGAAGCTTTTGTTCAACAGCACCTATAGAAAATTGCCGAAAAATCACTAACTTTGAACGTTAATGCTCGCTTGGTAAGTTGGTGTAGGTTGACAGAAAACCGTCCCCGAAATCGGCAACTTTCCATAGCTGCGGCACGTTACACAAAAAAAATCCCCAAGAACGCTAACACTCTCGGGGAAATATCTATAAAAACTAAATCTCTTAATCTACTGCTGGAAGAATCATATTGGAAACTTCTCCAAAACCAACTCTAACACCATTTTTCTCACAATAACCTCTCATGATGATGGTGTCGTAATCTTGGATAAACTTACGTTCGGTTCCGTCAGAAAGTTGTAAGGGCTTGGTACCGCCCCATGATAATTCTAACATCGAACCAAAAGAGTCGGGAGTTTCGCCAGAAATCGTTCCTGAGCCCATTAAATCGCCGCGACGTATGTTACATCCATTTACCGTGTGATGCGCCAACTGTTGGCTCATATTCCAGTAAAGGTTCTTGAAATTACTCGTACAGATGAGGTTTTCTTCGCCATCTTTCGGTTGTAAGAAAACTTTCAAGTGAATATCGTATGATTTCTGACCGTCGTATTTCAAATAAGACAATACTTCAGGTTCTTGTTTCGGGCCTTCTACACTAAACGCTTGAAGTGCATCAAGTGTCACAATCCAAGGAGACATGGAAGAACCGAAATTCTTTCCTAAGAACGGCCCCAATGGAACATATTCCCATTTCTGAATATCACGTGCGGAAAAGTCATTGAATAAAACCATTCCAAAAATGTAGTCTTCTGCTTCATTCACACCGATGCGCTCACCTAATGGTTTTCCGTCAAAAGTGATAAAAGCTGTTTCTAGTTCAAAGTCTAAATTGCGGCATTTGTCATAAATAGGCGCAGTGTCTGGATCGGGTTTAATTTGTCCTTTTGGTCGTCTAATCGGCTCATTTAAGATAATCGAGCTAGAACGTCCGTGGTAACCAACCGGAATCCATAACCAGTTTGGTAAAAGTGCATTATTGGGATCTCGGAACATCTTTCCAACGTTGGTAGCGTGTTCTCTAGAAGAATAAAAGTCGGTATAATCGCCAATCTGAACTGGTAACGACATCGTTACTTTATCTATTGGAATTAAAACTTGATCGACGTGATGTTGATTTTTTTGTAAGTCGGTAAATTCGCTATTGAATAACTTTGAAAGGCGCTCTCTTAGATTTCGAACAGGCTTTTTCCCTTTCTTCATCATCGGATTTAAGAAATCGGCTTCAAAATCCGCTAACGTGAAATTTAGATTTTCAAGATAACCTAAGACAAAAAGCACTTTTAAATCGATGCACCAGTCACCAATTCTAGAGGCTACTCGCTTTTTTCCATCTACTTCAATAATACCAAATGGTAAATTCTGAATAGGAAAATCGGAACCCTTCTCGACATTGACCCACGATTTTAAATTTGGGTTGTTTGCTAAAATTTGATTGTTATCCATAATAGTTTAATTATCAGTGCTATAATATATTAATTGCGTTGTTTACTTTCCACAATTTTAAGTCCTAAATCGGAAACGTGTTCGAGTTCTTTTTGAGTCGTCGCTTGTTCAATGACAAATTTATAATGTCCAACTTGGTCGAACTTTCGTTTACCAAAAACCATTTCACTTTCTACCAACGAACCTGATTTATTGCCAATCCATTCACCAATATCATTCGAGATGAAAAATTGATGAGCTTCACGATAGGTACTTTTATCTGGTAAAGTAGAGTGCAAGTAAACCCACGCATTGTTATAATCATAATCGGTCCCAACTCGGACAAAGAAAACGATATCATAAATTTTGGAGGTATCCTTAATTTCTACGTCAAACGTTTTTAAATCGTTTGCCTTCCAAGTACTGTTTTCAAAACTATATACTTTAGAATAGTAGGATGACCTTCCGCAAGAAAAAAGGAAGAATAAAAATGCTATTGACAGCAGTTTAATTGCTCGGATTTGGAGTTGCATCATTTCGATTCTCGTTTGGTTGATTGTTGTTCTTCCTTTTTTTATTCCGGTTTCTATTTTTATTCGGATTAGACTTATTTGTAGCCGCCGGGGCATTTGTATCAGCCGCTTTTACCTCTTTTGAATCAGGATTTCCTGCTGCTTTTTGAGGATTGGGCTTATTGCCTTCGTAAGGTCTGTTTTTATTGGATTTATTTCTATTTCTGTTTCCTTTATTGGATGGCTTACTCGTCAGTTGCTTCGCTAAACGATTGAAACTTTCGTCTTCGTCTAAACTCACAAAACCAATTTTCTCAATAACCACTCCAGTAGAAGGCTTCAACTCTGCTTCGTACTCTTTCAAGTCTTTGATGATTTCGCCTTTTTTATTCAGTTCAATGATTTCTTTTACCTTATCAGGGGCTACACCGATTAAAGCGCTAGAACCTGGAACAGCATACCACATCACTTTTTTGAAGATATCGGTTTTCACGTGAAATGCTTCGCCACTCTCTGTTTTAAGACGCGCATTGGTACTAGGGAATTTCTTCAATCCATCCAAATACATATCTAGCTCAAAGTTCAAACAGCATTTTAATTTACCACATTGTCCTGCTAACTTTTGCGGATTCAATGATAGCTGCTGATAGCGTGCAGCAGAAGTTGAAACGGAACGGAAATCAGTAATCCAAGAGGAGCTACATAATTCGCGCCCACTCGTACTAATTCCGCCTAAACGTGCCGCTTCTTGCCGTGCTCCAATTTGACGCATTTCAATTTTCACTTTGAACATATCCGCCATGTTCTTAATCAACTGACGGAAATCGACACGTCCTTCTGCCGTATAATAAAAGGTCGCCTTCAATAAATCGCCTTGATACTCGACGTCAGAAATTTTCATTTCTAGTTTTAATTCAGACGCTAATTTTCGACTTTGATAAATTAAATCGGTTTCTTTGGCTTGACCCACTTTCCACTTATCGATATCTTCCTGCGTAGCAATTCGATGAATTTTTTTGAAATCGCTCAAGCTAGAGCCTGGTAACTTTTTCTCCTGCTGAATTTTCACTAATTCACCCGTAAGCGAAACAATACCCACATCGTATCCAGGTGATGCTTCCACCACCACTGTTTCACCAGCATAAATAGCTAATTCTTTGGTATTTCTGAAAAATTCTTTTCTTCCACTTTTAAAGCGGACTTCCACTAACTCGTAGGTTTTTTGCCCTGTTGGCAAGGTCATATTCGCCAGCCAATCGGTTACCACTAATTGGTTGAAATTTTCTGAAGAGTTGCATCCTCCACCGCCTGAACTGCATCCTCCACCGCCAGTCGAGCAACCACCGCCGCCGTCTGTTCCACAACTTGTACATCCCATTTTAAATCTCCTGTTATAAGTATTTTAAAATTATAATTTTAATTTACTCATGATGGTCGTTGGAACTGCTTTTTTATGAAGATATATGTTGATTGTTTTCCATTTAAAATAGCTCTCCGACACAAACAAATATCCTTTTGGATAGTTGGATGTTCCCCATGAGTTTTTAACTAATAGGAACTGCTTTCCATTTTGGTCTTTATACAAACCAACGATGTGCATTCCATGGTCGTCAGTAGTTGTCTTGTTGTCAAAACCTACTTGGCGTGACTCCTGTGTAACTACTAACTCTTCTACTGGTTCTAAGAACGCATTAGAAATTCTATCGGCTCCCGCATCTGAAAAGTTGCGGTTGTCTTTACCAATTACTTTAATAGTGTTTAAGTCTGCTGGTGCAATGGCAATTCCATTTTTAAAGCTGAATCCTTTTTCAGAAACGTCAGCTCCCCAAGCGACCGTATAGCCATTTTTCAAAGCTTCAACAACGGTCGTGAATAAGTCATCCAATGAAACGTTGTAAGAAGTACCACTCAACCAATTGTCTTGTATTTCAAGAATACATGGTTTGTTCATCTCATAATTGGTGAAAGATGTTAATGAAATATAATCGTCTAAGTTTAATTTCAACGATTCAAAATACGATTTTGGAGTGTATTTTTTACCTTTATAAGTGAATTCAGTTGGCTCAGCACCGATATATGAATCTAAAATACTGCTGATAGTAATTTTCCAATTACTAGAAATACCATTTCCTTTGGATTCTTCAATCGACTTCAACACACCTTGAACAACGCCATCTAATGAATTAAAAAGTTCGTTGTGATTATATCCTTTTGCATCATCTGGAAGACCATTGTAGACTTCTTTTGGCACAATTCCATATTTCCGCATCACGAAAGGAATGTCTAAGAAAGCGCCACCTTGAGAAAAATTGATTTTACCATCATAACGGATGTATTTATCTGCTTTTGATTCATATGCTTTACGAACGACGTACATTTCAGAAAGTGAAGGAACATCTTTCATGCCCATTCTCATTAACTCAGACTCAAAAAACGAAATGGCTGAAAAACTCCAACAAGTACCTGTTTGTCCCTGACTTAGAACTGGTGTATTGTCTAAATGTTTTATTTCTGTCAATTCATATTTCGAACCTTCAACGTTGGTTACTTTATTCTGTGCAAATACACTTAAACTAGTTAGTCCGACGAACAGACTTAAGACGATATACTTAAAACGCATCATTTTTTATTTTTTTAATATCCAATATTCTGAAATTCCCTTTGTTTGAATTTCCTCTTTTACTTGCTGTAACTCATCTGCAGCTGTTGCTTTTCCTAAGGCAACACGATACAAACCATTGACATTATCCACAACTTCTGCTTGCAAACCTTGTGCTTGCATAGCAGCAACGTAATTATCGGCATTGGATTGTACGCCGAAACAATTTCCAATCACATAATATGTATGGGAATTTGTTGCTAAACTAGCTGTTGCAGTTGTTATTTCTTTTATTTCAGAAGGTAAACTAGGTTTATCTACCACGATCGTTTGATAGGTAGAACCATCTACTTCATAAGAATATACTTTTTCGACAGTTGAGTTTTGTATTAAACTATCGACATCTTTTAAGGTAATTGTTTTGCCCTCAGAAACGTCCACTTTGGTAGGCGTAAACTCAATCGATGTTTGTTTTTTGAACGGATTAAAGTCATGTACAGACAAAACGCCAGACTGTAAGAAATCTGTTTTCACCGGAATCCAAAAAGAATAAAATGCGATTGGCAATAATGCTGCTGCTGCGACATAACGTGTCCAATGTAATTTTTTGGAAGGTGAAAAAGCGACTTCAAGTACTTTAACGTCTTCGGTAGTTTCACTCTTTTCTCCTTGTACACTATTGAAATCGATGAAATTAATAGATTGAAGGTCTTCCGCAACTGTTTCCTCCGCCATAGCAACAGAAATCCCGGGCAAACCGTAAGATGACAATAAAAGATTGACAAACTTATCTTGTTCAAAACAAACTTGTGCCGTTTTGTCTAAGTATAGGTAACCGATATGTTCAATAGCAACACGTTGTCCTGCTGAAAGTTGTGACTTCCAAGAACGAACGGTTTCATTAATTTCAGTACTAGCGACATCGTAGGAAATCGCTTTTTGGTTGGCATAAACGCCGATTAATAATCCGTCACTTGACAATAACTGTTTGTTGAATAAAACAGCTTTTGAAGGCGGAAGAATCTTTTTACTCTTATAATCTATCACAGCAGGGATGCGCTGACTGATGAAACCACCAAAATCAGGGACAATAACACAAGCGTGCTTTAGAATAAGTTGGGCTATAACTTTCTCTAGATTCATTTCACAAAAATACATAAACAAAATGCAACTAACAAGTGTACTGAAAAATCAGAAAAACGTTACAAGGAATGAGAAATAAATGAAATTATTTTAATAATGACAGTACACAGATTTATGATTGGTGAAGAAGAAGAAATTTTTTAATTTTTTCACCCTACTTTTTGTCCGTCAAAAAGTAGGCAAAAAGCTCGTCGCCATGATCTTTTTCACCACCCAAATCGTCCTTATTGCTTACAAAAATAAAACTCGCTAGCGCTCAGACAGTTATTTTTGTGACAGCAATTTACCTTCGGTGCGACTTCGTGGTCGTCGTTTGTGTCCCGGCGAAAAAATCAATGCGACCAACCCTGTCTTCACCTTTGAGTTTTAGTTAAAGCAATCCTTATTTCTTCACCAATTCAATCACTTTCTGAACGGGTCTTCCAATAACTGCTTTTCCATCTTGAATGACAATGGGACGTTCAATCAAAACGGGGTGTTTCACCATAAGTTGAATCCACTCGTCATCGGTGAAGGATTTGTCTTTATAATTTTCCTTAAAAATAGTTTCGCCTTTACGGATTAATTCCTCTGGTTGAATGCCAATAAGATCAATCACTTCGCGTAATTTTTCTTCTGAAATACCCTTTAGATAATCCACCACTTCAATTTCGCAGTGTTGGTCTTCTAGGTAATTTAATGCTTCTCTACTTTTAGAGCAGCGTGTATTGTGAAAAATAATTGTTTTATTAGCTGCCATATTCCATTAAATAAGATTTCAAAAATGGGAAAATATCACCATCTAATACTTTATCCGGATTGTTGTCCGAGTAATTGGTACGGTGATCCTTTACGCGTCTGTCGTCTAAAACATAACTGCGAATTTGGGAACCCCATTCTATTTTTTTCTTGTTGGCTTCAATTTCATTCCGTGACTCCATACGTTTACGTATTTCAATTTCGTAAAGTTGGGAACGTAATAATTGCATTGCTTTTTCACGATTTCCTAATTGCGAACGTGTTTCGGTATTTTCAATCACAATGCCTGTTGGAGCGTGTTTCAATCGAACACCTGTTTCTACCTTGTTGACATTCTGACCACCAGCACCACCTGAACGGAACGTATCCCAAGAAATATCTGCTGCACTAATTTCTATTTCAATGGTATCATCAACCGATGGATAAACATAAACGGAAGCGAAAGAAGTCATACGCTTTCCTTGGGCGTTATATGGAGAAACGCGAACCAATCGATGAATACCATTTTCACCTTTCAAGTAACCAAAAGCATGGTCTCCTTCAATTTCGATCGTCACAGTTTTAATACCTGCAACATCACCTTCTTGAAAATTTAATATTTGTGTTTTATAGTTATTTCTTTCTGCCCACATCATATACATACGATGTAGCATTCCTGCCCAATCACATGCCTCTGTTCCACCAGCACCAGCGGTAATTTGTACCACGGCATTTAAAGAGTCCTCTTCGCTTGAAAGCATATTTTTCAACTCGACCTCTTCCACCTCTTCTATTAAAGAAGTATAAGCCTCTTCTAGCGCAGCCTCTTCTTCTAATCCTTCTTTGACAAAGTCATGCAACACATTTAAATCTTCTGCTTTAGCATGTAACTTAGAAAAATTTTCCACCCAATATTTAAGTGAACGTATTCCTTTCATCTCTATCTCTGCTTTTTTTGGGTCGTCCCAAAAACTAGGGTCTTGAGATTTTAATTCAGCCTCTTGTAATTGTACCTTTTTCAGCGGAATCTTAAGGTATTCCCCCATATCTTGGATTCTAGATTGGAGTGCTTTTAGATGATCTTGATTTATCATGGTGCAAAGATAATGTATAGAAAGAAATAATGGGCAAAAATAGTCGAGCTAAATAAAGGGAGGGTTTCAATTTTATTAAAAGCAAATTAATTTACATCCACTATTACTTGCAAATAATAATTATTACTTTTGTGTTCTTATTTTCTAATTAAATCTATAATAAATGCCATATTTGTTTACATCAGAATCCGTTTCTGAAGGACATCCAGATAAAGTAGCAGATCAGATTTCTGACGCTTTAATAGATAACTTTTTAGCTTATGATCCCACTTCAAAAGTGGCTTGTGAGACATTAGTAACAACAGGTCAGGTTGTATTAGCGGGAGAGGTTAATTCAAATGCTTATTTAGACGTACAAAACATCGCTAGAGGTGTTATTGCAAAAATTGGTTATACGAAGTCAGAATATATGTTTGACGCTTCATCTTGTGGTATTTTATCTGCTATTCATGAGCAATCAGCCGATATTAATCAAGGTGTTGATAAGGCAAATCCAGAAGAACAAGGCGCTGGTGACCAAGGAATGATGTTTGGTTATGCGACCAAAGAAACGTCTAACTACATGCCTTTAGCATTAGACTTGTCACATAAAATATTACAAGAACTTTCTTACATTCGTCGAAATGAGCCAGAATTAATTGGTTATTTAAGACCGGATGCAAAATCGCAAGTAACGATTGAATATTCGGATAATAACGTTCCTTTAAGAATCGATACGATTGTTGTTTCAACACAGCACGATGATTTCGATGAGGAGGAAAAAATGTTAGCGAAAATCAAAAGTGATTTAGTGAACATCGTTATTCCAAGAGTAAAAGCGAAATTAAAACCAGAGATTCAAGAATTGTTCAACGGAACGATTACGTATCATATCAATCCAACAGGGAAATTCGTTATTGGTGGACCTCACGGAGATACAGGTTTGACAGGAAGAAAAATCATCGTTGATACGTACGGAGGAAAAGGTGCTCACGGTGGTGGTGCATTCTCTGGAAAAGATCCAAGTAAAGTAGATAGATCGGCTGCATATGCGACACGTCATATTGCTAAGAACTTAGTTGCTGCTGGTGTTTGTGATGAAGTTTTAGTACAAGTTTCTTACGCTATTGGAGTAGCAGAACCATGTGGTTTATTTGTGACCACTTATGGAACGTCAAAAGTAGATAAGACAGACGGAGAAATTGCTCAAATACTAAGTGGTATTTTTGATATGCGTCCTTACTTTATCGAGCAACGTTTGAAATTAAGAAACCCAATTTATTCTGAAACAGCGGCTTATGGTCACATGGGACGTAAGAATGAAGTGGTGAAGAAAGTGTTTAACAAAGGAAAACACAACGAGAAAACAGTGGAAGTAGAATTGTTTACTTGGGAAAAATTAGATTTCGTAGACAAAATTAAAGCCGCTTTCGGAATTTAATTTTTTGTAAAGAATATAGAAAAGCTCCATTTTATGGGGCTTTTTTTTTACAGGAAAATATCAAAACCAATTGTATTTTAAAGTAATCAAAACAATTTATTAAGCGCAATTTGGTAGATGTAATAGTGTGATCTGTAAACTATATCGCAGAAGGTAAAAATTGCACCTATTTATTCAAGTGACTAATAACTGAACGGGATTCTTTAATGCTTTTTAATATTAGTACTAATCGAACCAAAATAATCACATGAAGAATAGGTATCAATTTGTGGTAAATTGTATTCATATATACTCCATCAATCCTCATCCATTCTTTCAGAACTGCCAAAACAAAAATTCCATAACTTATAGCTCCAATAAAAAACAATACAATATCAAATCGGGAGAAAATTACATTGTTTTTTCGCAATCCTACAAAAACAAGAATTAAAAACGGATAAAAATAGAACAAGTAACGTTCATGTGTTCCCGTTAGAAAAAGATTAACAGTGACATTGAATATTGCAATAATTAGGCATAGTAATCCCAATTGAAAAGAAGTATCAGTTCTGTAATATGATTTTTTGATATAAAGATAAAAAACACAGCCACTGATAACGAGGGTAATAAATATCCCGATTATTTTTGGAGAAAAGATCAAGAATAATGGATCAGTAGAAGGGTGTTCCAAATCAGTATAAAAAAACTGCCAAATAGTTATTCCATTCCCTGAAATGATATCCATATGGTCACTTCCAGTTGCTAAAATACGTTGATAATGCGTAAAATATCCGTTTCGTGGATAAGACAACAACCATTCAAACGGAATCATTAGTATTAAAAAACCAATCAAAGCAATGAAAAATCCCGTCAGAAATTGTTGGATGTTTTTGTATTTCAAAAGAATAATGATAAATGCGATACCGATAGGAAGTATTGGAAATAACAATAATTGTTTAGTGAAAATTGCTAAATAAAATAAAACGCCAATGAATGCAAATAGCCAAATTGGCGTAGCTTCTTTTAGTTCAGATTGGCGGTACAACATGGAAAATGAAATCAATAAAAGAAAAAGAAAAGTCAATCCGATATGATCGATTTGTCCCCAAAGTGCTCCGCCAAAAAGTGTGGATGGAAGTATCATAAATAGCAAAGAATACAAATAACTTCGATGAACTTTCAGAATGCGCAGTAGTTTGTAAAATAAAAGAGTATTTATACTTTCAAAAAAAGCTAGAAACATGAAATATAATTGGTAGCTTCCTGTCAATTTAATTACACCTGTTGATAAAAAAATACCAATAATCGGATAATTGCAATAGCAGTCTGTTTGGTAAACGTTCCAATACGGATTCGTATATGCAACCCATTTTTCAAACGTTCCAATATCGAATGAATGGTAAGTGGTTTTAAAAAGAATTCTTAATAAAATAGGAAAAATAAAAACCGTACCGATAAATAAATTGCGATTGAGTTTATCTTTTTTTGTTAATCCCTTTTTCTTAAACAGTACATCGTTCGTTTTTATTTGCATGTGATTAATTCCTTACTCAAAAGTAATGATATTTTTATAACGATTAATAAAAGACATATTTTGTCCTAAATATCCTTACTTTTACTCCGTGAAACGACTGTTCGACATTTTATTTTCGCTGCTCTTTTTAAGCTTATTCTTACCATTCGCTTTACCGATTGCTTTGTTTATTTTCTTAGAAGATAAAGGACCTGTTTTTTACAAACAAGAACGCATAGGTCAATTTGGAAAACCGTTTTACCTGTTGAAATTTCGTTCCATGCGTATGAATGCTGATCAATTGGGAAAATTAACGGTAGGCATGAAAGACCCGCGTATTTCACGCATTGGGTATTTCATTCGAAAGTATAAGTTAGATGAATTTCCACAGTTTATAAACGTCTTAAAAGGCGACATGAGCATCATTGGTCCTCGTCCAGAAGTAAAGGAATATGTCGATCTTTATACGAGCGAGCAACAACAAATATTGAACGTAAAGCCAGGCATAACCGATTACGCTTCTTTGGCGTATTTCGACGAAGCACGCTTATTGGGAGCATCCGATAATCCACGTGAAACGTACATCAATGAAATCATGCCAGCGAAATTAGAATTGAATAAAAAATACTTGGCAAATCCGACATTTACACACGATTTAAAACTCATGTGGATGACGTTTAAGAAGATGGTGAAGAGATAAATAATTCTTTTTAGTTCTCCCAAGCTTTTATCTCACTATATGAAAGAAACCGTCCATTCTTTGTTTTGGATGATTTTGATAATCATGATAGAATTGATAGAAATATGCACCATCCACTAATTGATTACCGCCAAAGGTATTTTTATAGCCATGTTGTTCATAAACAATTTCGCCCCAACGATTGAAAATAATGAGATAATTATTCGGATAAATAATCGCTTCGTCAATGACAAAGTAATCGTTGATACCATCTCCATTTGGGGAGAAAACATTCGGAATTTCGTCGGTACAGTTCACGATGGTAATAAAAACGGAGTCTTCATAAATACAACCTGTCGTAATATCTGTTACAGTAATTTCGTACCAATTGCTACTGCCAATACTAATACTATCCATGTTCGTGCTATTCCAAGTCAGACTATAATTATCATTGAGATAGCCGTCTCCCACAAAATTATCGACACAAATAATGGTGTCGCTTGGGAAATTTATGACTGGAAGATGATTTGATATCAGCTTTAAGGAGTCAGCATAATGACAACCTAAAGAATCAGTAGCTTCAACTATATACCAACCACTTGTTGCGGAGCTGATTTTAATCGTCAACGAATCACTTGTTTTTATTCCTTGAGGAGTCATCCAAATGACAGAATCTAAAGATGATTGATAATTCATAATGACCGTATCGCCAGCGCAACTTAAGTCGACATTTGATATTAAAGATAAATGCTCCTGAGGAATTTCAATTAATACACTATCAATACTCGTCGAACAACCATTTGTATCAATTCCCCAAGCGTACACATATTGCGATTGATTTCCGTTGAAAGTGAGGTCTTGACTATAAAGCGTATCGCCATTCATCACCCAATGAACGTCTTGAAAATCACCACTCGAAGTTATAAGCGTATCAATATTGGCACAGATGAAAATAGTGTCTTTTTCAAGTGTAAAAGCACTTTTTGGATGTACGATTATTGTTTTTGTCAAGATATACTGTTGACAATTAGTATAAATTTTCAATCGTAGTACATCGCCATTGTGCAATTGCGTATGTGGAATTGAAATCGTGTCTGTACTTCCATAACTCATTCCGTTTAGTGACCATTCCCAACTGACATTTTCCGCATCGGTATAAGCTAAAAGATCTTCATTTTCACACAAAGAAGTGTCTCCAAAAATGTGGAACAAAGGAATGCTATCCGCAATTTTTATAGAAACAGTATCGTACTTAATGGGACAATCTCCCGTTGGTGGATAACTGATTAATAGCGATGTATCTGAAGTGACATTGACAGTTGTTGAAAATCCAGCACCAATTATCGTGGTGTCCATCGTGTACCAAATAATAGAATCTTGATGTGAGACCGTTACCATTCCTGGAAGACAGATCTGTATGTCATTGATGGTTGGTGGCAAAGAACCCGAAACGACAATCGTAATTTCATTCGAGTTAGCAGAACAGCCATATTCATTGTAAACGGTAACAGAATAGTGACCAGCTTGAGGTGTGACAATTGTCGAAACACCCGTTTCACCCGTACTCCAGTCATAACCAAAATAACCTGGAGGCGCACTAATTACTGCATTATCACCATTACAAAGTAAACTGTCACTGGTGGTAATGGTAACATTGAAATAGCCACTTAAAATTTCGACACTATCTACAACAGTAATACCACATTGCGTTATTTGACAGACATACCAACCCGGCTGATTGACGGTGATACTCGTACTACTTCCTGCGGCTGCTGGTTGAATCCATTGAATAATTCCATCTCCAAATTTAACGACCTTAATGGTAGTGGTTTCGCCATCGCAAATAACATACGAAGGTTCAACGGTCAAATAAGGGGTGCTGTATTCTTTTAATTCCACAGGAGGACTTGTTAAATAACAACCTTCTCCATCCAAAACGGTCACATAATAGAATCCTAAAAGTTCGTCTTTATGATCAAACACCGTAGAAATTCCACTTCCTTGTGGTCCCGTCCAATCATAACTTATATAGCTATTATCCACCCACATATAAACAGAATCATACGGACACACAATCCCGTCTATTGGATTCAGCGTAACGAGTGGAGGTTCTTTTTCATTCAAGATAAAATAGCTCATATAACTTGTAGAACAGCCGGTGACAGTATCTTTAATTATACCACCGTATTGATAATTTCCTTCTAGTACCACTTGCACCGTATCACCCGTTGGCGCTGTCCAATGAATACCAGGACCACTCCATGAGTAGGCACTAATAGCCGAATCAACATATAGATAAACCGATCCATTTGGGCAGAGAAAATTATCACCATGAATTGGAGTAGGAATCGCGATGGGGTTGGCAAGCACTTCGATATGGAAAGTATCTTGTGTGAAATAGCGAGTAGTGTCTGTTCCGCATAAATTATCGTAACCGATAAGCGCATTTAGTTGAAAAATATAGTCACCTGTTTGATTCGGCGTAAATGAATGATAGTAGGTAGAATCCCAAGTATTTACAGCATGACTCACCATGTTTCCATTTAGGAATACGCTCCATTCCATAGAAACATATTGATCGTCAGGATAGATTCCTAATGTGCCATTTGGATTATTAGTGGAGTCGTGGTTTTCAACCATAACGGAACTTCCTTTGCAGATAGTAATAGAATCATTATGGTCGACAATATCGTGTAATGTTAAATAGGGTTTATAATTATAGGGGCGTGCATAATCATAATGAATGTAGAAAAGTCCATTTGTACTACAATATTGATTGGAAACAGTAACCGAATTAACTGGACTCTTGTAATAGTGAGGAAGTGTGTCATGATAGATTGCTGATCCAGAATTGATTTGAATAGTAGTGTTTGGTGCTAATCCATTAAACCATGTTTGAACAGAATCAGGATAACAAAAATGATAGTTATAATATACCTTTCCTGGTTCATTGATCGCGAGCCCAAGATTATCCGTCATAACAGGTAGTGTCGGTGGTTGATGAATAATGACATGTGTCGTATCACCGCCGAAGGAACAGCCATCATTTCGAGTTACTTTTACCCAATAATCATTGGTAGAATTAATAGACGTGCTCTTTGTTATATCGCCGTTGCTCCATAAATAGTCATAAGCGGGACCAGCAACGGGGTATGTTTTAGGGTCCACGGCAATAATACCCTCTTTACAGAAATGAACAGTATCGGTGTTCGGGACAATAGTCGAATATAAACTATCTGGAGGCTGATTAATGAAGTAATTGTAATCTGGTGTAAACGATCCAACAGCATTCGTGATGAATGAATTACGACTTACATCACCTTTTAGAAAAGTGAAATACATAAACTCACCGTAGGACGTGCTTGTATTCAGAGAAAAATAATCATTTGGTGGAATTGTATATGTAGTTAGAGGGTTTTTTGGAATATTTAAATCTCCTGTATTTCCACCACAAATTACAGGATTATTTCCAGCGGTAATTGCTACACCACGCCCAACATCGTCCAATTTACTTCCGAAAGTCTTGACAAATCCCAAAGAACCAGTCGTCGTTGCCTTCCATAAATAGGCATCTTTGAAACCCACTGAACTATACAATGCTTTCTGTGGTTGGTGAAATTGTGTCCACGCACAACTAAAATAACCAGTTACATAAATATCTTTGCTACCATTAATTGCGAGTGACCTTGCTGATAAATCATTCTCTGAGCCAAGAGTTGAAATCCAGGTCTTTTTTCCGTCTAAATCTGTTTTTAAAAGGAAAATAACTTTGGAATAACTCGATGTGACAGATTGCGCCACACCATTATTTGAATAGTTCAAATTTTTGCCACAATCACCTGTCACAACCAGACTATTTCCATCCACCAATAAATCATATGGAAGAACGAGAGAAGAACGAAGATTATTCAGCCACAGTAAGTTTCCTAAGGGAGAAAATTTTGCTACCAATCCGACATTATAGGCCGCATTAGTAAATGTCTGTCCTGCTAAGATTAGCGTATCAGAATATTGTCCACTTATATAAACATTATTTTGTGCATCAGTTGTCACCGATAAACCTCTGTTTTCATATTTTCCAGTTCCTGTTTTCACCCACTGTACCGTTCCGTTAGGGTCGTATTTAGAAATAAATAAATCGTACGAAGGTTGGTTGGTTTGTGGATTAATAATGCTGTTATATGGTTGTCCACCTAAAATGCTATTACCAGCATATTGACCCGTCAGAAAGACATTTCCCAAATTATCGCAAGTGACACCGTATGCATTTTCGGAACCTGTTCCTCCTTCTGAAATTGCCCAAATAGTGTTCCCAGCATTGTCTAATTTAACGAGAAAAATATCTTTTGAATTTCCAGATGAGGTGATTGTGTGACTATCAAAATTAACGGTTCCCGAGAATTGACCAGTAACTAAAATATTTCCACTGTTATCTAACGCCAAGTTGTATGCTCTATCGGAGAACATTCCACCAAATCGCTTCACCCATAATAAAACACCAGCCGTTGAATATTTAGCAACATAGATGTCGCCATTTCCTTGTGCCGATGGAAAACTCACCGTTGTTTCAAATGCTGTTTCGCCTGTTATATATCCTGCAACGTAGCTATTTCCAGCAGCATCCGTTTGAATATCCATTGCTTCATTAACGTATTCACTTTCAGTCACTTTACCCCAATATTGTTGGGAAAATCCCATACATGAGAATAAAAAAGTAAGTAAGTAAATAAATAATATTCTTTTCATAACATAGCCTTATGTTCTTTAGAACGATTTAAAGATACGAATGGTTTGTTATATTTTTTGTTAAATTTAGGAGGTATTTAATTAGTGGGGTTTCGAAGACATTTAAAAAGTGTCTTTATCTCAAACAAATGAAAATCCCAATCTTAACGACTGATTAGGATGTCACATTGATTTTTTCGCCGGGACACAAACGACGAAATTGCCGTTACAAAAATAACTGTCTGAGCGCTAGCGAGTTTTATTTTTGTAGGCAATGAGGAAGATTTGGGTGGCAAAAAAGATCATGGTGACGAGGTTTTTATCCTTAAAACTTCGGCACTACCGCTTCTTGTTTTTACGTCTTCAAAAGCAGAGCTTTTTCTCTTTTTGACGGACAAAAAGTAAAAGAAAGTAAAAGAAAAGAATTGCGATTCCAAGTATCACTGAATTAATATAAGCAATGAAAATAAATTCCTTTTCATACGTTTCTTTTTCTTCACACACTTAAATTCCCCTATCTTCGTTTTCTGATAAGATTGATGAGAAA
>JBEBRN010000062.1:0-16870 GCA_040394775.1 Taishania pollutisoli | reverse complement strand
TCGTGTTCTTTTTAAGCCCTTGAACTCTTAGTCTTCTCTTCAATGGAAACAAACGAACGTCATTCCATTTAATATTTTCTAAATCATCTATGGGTTCAACATCCGTTTCGGGCGAATTAAACAAAGTACAGGCGTCACTAAGTCTCGTTGTGTGAATATTATATGTTCTATTCCTTACATACCCAACTATCGATTCTTTATTATTTGAAATATAATATTGAGTTTCAATTGCGGAGACATTATCTTTAACTGTTAAAATAAACAGCTTCTCCTCCTGTTTCCCATGCTCCCAATACCCACCTCCCTCGCTCAACGTTCCAATCACATCATCGCCGTTCATGTGTTGTTGCGCACGGATTGTAGATTTCCAGAAATAGTTGTAATTCCAATCAAAATCGGCATCGTATCCCAGCCATGGGTGAAAACCCGCTACTTTAGTGAAACCTAAGGTCATCATATCGACTGGGTGTTGGGTGTGATTTCTCATGGCGTTTCGGGTTTTGGTTTTTTCTTGAAAGAGAACGCATAACTCAAACCTAATTGAATTCCCAATGAGTTCATTATAGTTGTTTCAACAGGACTATTTTTTAATGATTTTGAGATAGTATGATTTGTATAGCCATAATAAATAGCTTCATTTTTTGTCAATAATAAAGTGCGGGTTTTAAGTACTTGCAAATCATTCACGAGAGAAAGTCGTAGATATAATTTATTAATAATGCGCCATTCACACCCAGTCATAATGCTTCCTATAAAAGGAGTAGAATGATAATAAGTGATAAAATAAGAACTTATTCCATCTTCAAATCCTAAATATACTAATGATTCTTGCGAAGATATTGGATACCCTTTGGTTACATCATATAAATACCCATTTTTATAATTTGTTTTAAATTCAGATGTTGTAACTAGACCTATAAATGGTCTAAATCTTTTATCTTTATTAAATATGTATTCGAAACCAACGCCAGCGAAATGACTAATTTGGTAGAATCCTTGGACTTGTCCTTTTAAATTTCCAGCTAATTGATACGACCCGAATATGTTAATAACATCTGTCTTTAATGATTTTTGTATACCTAATCGTAAGCTTGATTTTAAATAGTGTGTACGATGCTCATCTTTTGAATTTATGAACGGAGTATATCCAAATAATGGATTTATCTCTTCTGAAATCTGTATAATGGGTTTTATACTTTCTTGAGCAAAAGTAGTAGAAATCAAAAACAGAAAAGCGATTTGTATGATTATCTTCATAATTTTAGTTTAAATTAGTTTTCCTTTTTAAGATACTATTCTTTCTTTTTTAACGGAAATACATAATTCAATCGGAACATAATATTTGCTTCTAATATAGTTTTGGGACGTTTATTTTGTAATGAATAATTGACTATTCCTATTCCTCCACCTAAATCAATAATTAAATTTTTTAGTTTAACGGATAAAAATAATCGTGCATCAAAATAACCTCTCCATCTTCCAAATTGATATGGTGATTTACCGCTTTCATCAATTAAAAAACCCAAATTACTGGTGACATCAAAAATTCTTTTCCCTTTCATATTTGAATATGGGAAGAAACCTCCATCAATGTCAATCTTTGGACTAAATCGAGCATTTTTTAAAACTCTATAATCAACGTTTATACCGAGTTTAATTACTTGAATATTATTCAATATTTTACCACCATACGACCATCTATTCTTATTCATAAACCCAGTTTCTATGATGAAATCCAACTGTTGAAATAATTGTATTCCAATGCCAACTTTATAATTATTAAAAACCAGCTTATATGAATTTTTATTAATCCTAGAAGCTAAATCTTTAGAAACTTTGACAATAATTCCTTTATCAATTTGAGAAAATGTACTCAAAGAGATAAATAGTAGTAAAAGGACAAAATAGCGTTTCATAACTTAATGAATTTTAAAGTGAGGTTGTCTGATTGAAAATAGATAAAATACATACCAGAACTTAAAAAAGTCAAGTCTATCTGATTTCTGCCTGATTGAATTTTGTTCTTGAAGACAACAATTCCATTCGTTGTCCGAACTTCTATGCTTTGTTCTTTATTACTTGTAACTGTATAATTTCCATTCCCAGGATTAGGTGAAATTGTAGGGTTAATTTGTTCTTTGACTGGAAATAAATTGATTTCTCTGATGAGAAGACTATCTAGTACTTTGACTGAGTCTTCATCAGTTTCTATATCACGACTCGCCCCTTTCTTACGGGCAACAAACCATAAAACAGGACCTGGGAAACTATTGCACTTTAATTCTGGAAATTTTAATGTTAATTTATGATCAATTGCTATGTTTGAAACTGTAGACACATAACTTCCTAATCCAAAATCAGTATCATCAAATGAATAAAAATTAACGGTATATTTTTTATTATCAAAACCATCTAATTTTAGCTTTTTCCCTTGATTCCATTTGATGTTTTGTAAGGTATTTAAATTTTTATAATTAAAATTATCATTTGGATTACCGAATGCAAAATTATTATAAAGACCCAAATCAATCCATTTTAATAGAGGGTAATCATAAAGAGTATCTTTTAAATTGTTTTCATTTGTCACTATAAGCGTATCAATGACTGCATCACTTTTGGTGTAAACATTATAAGAAAGATTTTTCACATAACCAACAGCATAATTTCTATCTCTAGATACGTAATATTGTGTTTCCTTAATTGGTTTTTTGTCTATAGATTTATTATGTAAATAAGCAGAATCTCTCCACCCTCTCCAATCTCCTCCTCCCTCACTCAACGTACCAATCACATCATCGCCGTTCATGTGTTGTTGCGCACGGATAGTTGCTGGCCAGAGGTGTTCTAAGCCTTTTTCATAACCGAACCACGTAAGATAACCTGCCACACCCGTGAAAGGCATAGACATCATATCGACAGGGTGTTGGGAGTAGCTCGAACATTCTTGATACTTTTCATCAAGTCCGCCTTCTGAAAATAGTATAGGTTTAGCTAAATTTTGACGTTGTTGTATAGTAGCGGTCATTTTATAAATATCATCAGGTGCTACGTAATATTTGTTAAGCCCAATAACATCTATGTTTGGTAATGCTTCTGTTGTCATATCTTCAGTACTATCTCCCCAACCCATATCCACTCCAATCAATTGATTATGCCATTGTAATGAATCTTTAATATATTCTGACAGTACCTTGTGATATTTCAAAACTGCCTGTCGTACAGGCGTGTGAAGTGGGTCGGAAGGTAAACCGAAAGGTCTGTTTTGCTGAACAGTAATTTGCCCTGAGGAGGTCTGCACTTTGGCCTGTTCATTCACATGAAATGGTTCGCTTAATATCTCAAATTCCATAATTTTGGTTGAATAACCATAACGAGCAATATAATATCGTATTCTTTGTTTATGATAAAGAAGATCATCGTCATTGGAAAGTGCTTCATAGGGTTGTTTTTGACCTTGAGGTTGGTCATTATAACAATAGCGAGGTTTGTTTTTAGTCCAAGGTGAAGTATCCATCGAACCATCCTCTCCAGGTCCTGTTCTATATATATCATAATCCCAATCCCAATCGTATGCGCCATATTCATCTAACTTAAAAAATGGTACTTGATTCATGAAATTGAACAGCATCAGCGAGTTGTATTTTTCCAGCGTGTCCAAGAGTTTATCTTGTTCATACGCATAGTGTAATCGTTTGTAATAATTGCCTTTTTCTTCAAATTCGATTAATGAGGAAGCTGGATACTGTATAGTCCTGATATAGCGCGTTTCTCCAGAATAACGATCTAATTTTAAGTACTCAGAAATCATGTCTAAATACTGTTTCCAATGTACGGTATTTGACGCTTTTTCTGAGTTCATATCATTAGCCGACAAGTTGTGACCGTAGTAAATTGTGTCGCCATTAAATGTGGCTCTGACAGCATCAATAAATATTAATCCATCTTCACCTCCACGGTAAGTACCTAACATAGGACAAGGAAAGTTCGTTCCCACTGGAAAAATCATTCTATCACCTTGCTTCAAATTTCGCTTATTTTCATGTACCGTTACATAACCAGGATCACCACTTTCAACGACGTTAAACCAAAAATCATCGGAGAGGTAGGTAGTTCCTTGTACGCCATCGATTTGAATACTGATTACAGCTTTCCATTCGCCATTTAGAGGTGGAGCAAAACGCACCCGAAAAGGATAAAGAGTAGGTACTTCATCCCAATCATCGGTTTGGTGATTCTCATTGTATTCACGAGTATAGAATCCATCCACTTTTACTATTTTTCCTGTTGTAACGTGTTCAAAAGTTCCTTCTACATCGACTTTCCACTCTAGAAACGGATTCAATTCATCACTGTAAACTCCTTTTTCAAACAAAAAATGATGGATGCGCTCTTGAATCACGTCGGGTAATTCTATGCCAAATTCTAATTTTTTATAACGTAAAACGCCTGCTAAATCCGTATAATTCATCACGGCGACCTCCAAGCCAGCTTTTGCGGTTATTTTTAAATGCACACCTCCAGTCGTGTCAAATCCACCTAAATGGACATCGTCCTTTAGCGTAATTTCATTCTTTGCAAAAATAGTAGTATTGTTACTGTTGTTCAAATGAATAACACCGTTATCTCCTAATGTGATGCACGTTCCTGTTATCGTGTCTTGAGCATTTGCCTGTGTCTGAGAAAGATGTTTGGTATAAACCGAACAGTCAAAGACGCTTACTTGTGCATTTAGTTGTAAAAATGACGTAAGCAATATGCAGAGGATGTGAAAATTTTTCATAATTAATGGTTTTTAGTTTCCAATGCTTCAATTCG
Source organism: Taishania pollutisoli (assembly GCA_040394775.1). Lineage (GTDB taxonomy): Bacteria > Bacteroidota > Bacteroidia > Flavobacteriales_D > Crocinitomicaceae > 40-80. Next base: position 12,055 of record JBEBRN010000062.1, on the reverse strand, counting down.
CTTTTGTTGTGCTTCCATTAACTTTTGCTGTTCTTCTAGCAATTTCTGTTGTTGAATCAAATACAAAGTCAGTTCTTCCACTTTCTGCATCAATAGTTTGTTCATTTCGCCTAAGTTTAAACCGTCTGTTTCGATAGTTTCAGCTTTTGGAACGTTAGGAAGATGACCATTCTTAGTAATAAAATCTTCGACTTCGTTTAACGGCATCAATTCATATTCTTTATGGAAAACGAAATCAGGCCATGATTGTAGATTTACCTTTACCTCTCGTACATAGAGCAAACCGTTGTTATCCAGTTGAAGTAATTTTGTAGCAGGTTGACTACTTCCTGCGGTTCGTTCTACTAATATGGGTAATGTTGCGTTGCTACTGGTCAAAATATGAAATTTAGCAGTAGGTTTTATTCCGACACCAAGTTTGACATCGGTTATGCAATCATGGTTAAGTAGAAACATTTGTTCAGAAGCTCTTTCCCATTGTGGTAATAATGCATTTGGCCATGAATTACAATCAAAGTGTTCGGGTAAGATGGGAAAGTCATAAAACACATCGATAGCCGATCCGCCATTTACCACTTTCCCATTACTGTTAATCATCAGTATTCCATTTCCAGGTAAAGTTGTATCAGCAATTGATTTTAGTTTCAAATCACCTTCTTTGATAACGATATCACCTTTTAAGGTTGTTTTTCCATTGACTTTCAAGTCGTTTTTAATACGAATATCGCCTTTCACAATGACGTCACTATCCACCCGCAAGACATCTTTAATACGCGCACTCTTTTGAATAATCAACGAATCGTTGACTGTCAATGTTGAGTCAATCATCGCATTTCCATTTACTTGTAACCTGCTAGTTGGAGAGGTAGTACCAATACCGACATTTCCATTTGGAGGAAGTGTGTTCGACTGAGAAAAGACTGTGTTAAAACCTGATAAAAGAGCAAAGATAGAAATGACTTTAGCTAATTTCGAAATAATATTCGATTGCTTTTGAATTATTTTCATAGTAAATAAATTAAGGAATTTTCACTAATTTATTTAATAATTATTCACCTTCCAAAAATTTAACACAGTTTCCTCTTAAATTTTATTTATTTATCTGGAAAACAAATTGTTAAATATTCTCTACTTAAACATCATTCAAAACTGAACCGTATTATCAGATTTAGTGCCTCCTAGAATCGTTTCAGAGCCATCCGTGAGACATTTTCTTGGCTCTCGCTCTGCTTTTCACTTGAGTTCGTAAATATATTCTCCCCTAAAATTGATATTTCATATACTCACATTTCTTCTTTTTCTGTGTCATCTGTGAGCCACTTTCTCCACTTCGCACTCTCATTCTCATTCTTTTTTTTATGCTATCTGTGAGCCAAAAAAAATCATTCCAAAGAAATATTCTGCTTCCTCAAAATCTTCCGTACCGTTATCGCATACACTAACAAGAAACAAAAGCACACAATGCCCACTAAATACGCATGTTGGATTCCGAATATATCCGCTAATTTTCCTTGTAAAGGTGGAATAATTGCACCACCCAAAATCATCATCACTAAAAAGGCTGAACCTTGAGAAGTATGTTTTCCCAATCCCGCTAAGGACAAAGAGAAAATGCACGGCCACATAATCGAGCAGAATAATCCTGTTGCAATAATTGCATAAATCGTAATCATCGAACCGCTCGATAAACCAATCAAAAAAGCAATTCCGTTCAATTGGGCAGAAGGAATAATTCCAATTGTCAAACAAATAATACTTAAAGCGCCGAAGATGGCCAATGTTAAGGCTGGCTTGTTTTTACCGATAAAGAAACCAATAATTAAAACAGCAATGAAGAAGAAATAAATCCAGAAATCGGAGTAATTACCGCCGTTTAAAGTATTGAAATAATATACAAAACCAAATCCTAGGAAAGGCATGACAATCGTTAAAATAGTGGACATTGTCTTCGATAAATTAAATGCATAAACGGCACTTGCCCATCGTCCCATCATCAAACTTCCCCAATACAACGAAACGTATTTAGCGGTTTCGGAAGTGTCAATTCCTGCCACATTGGGAGATGAAATTAAATCACTCAAATTACTACCAGTCGCCACTTCAACACCGACATAGATAAAGATAGCTGTCATTCCCCAAACGAGTTGCGGATATGCCAAAGCACCCCAACCATTCTTCTGCTTTTTAGATTTTTTTAAGGCGGTGAAAAGAAATATAAAGACGCTAGCAACACATGATAATAAACTGATCAGTTGGAGAATTTCTCGGTTTTTGGGGTCTAAAATGGTAATGTTATCCAAAAAGAAGATAATACCGATTAAGCCAATAATCACTACCGTCATAGTGACTAATGTTTTCAAACCATTTTTCAATTCCGAAGCATCTTCTCGTTGACCGTCCATTTCATCGTTGGGCAATTTCTTCGACATATAAAACAAAGCCGCAACTGACAGAAATAACAATCCGACAAAAACGTATAATAAGATCACTTTAGAAAGATTCAAATTAGGGATTTCCTCTGTTGAAAATTTAGTAGAACCAAACAACGCTAAACCGACTAATAACGGTCCTAATGTTCCGCCGATACTATTTATTCCACCACCTAAACTGACACGATTAGAACCTGTTTTTTCATCTCCTAGCGCAATCATAAAAGGATTGGCAGCCGTTTGTTGAATGGAAAAACCCAATCCCACCACAAAAAGTCCAAATAGCATTCCGGCGAATGTTTCTAGCCATAAAAACAAAATCATCAAAGTAGCACCGAGAGCCGAGAGCAACAATCCGTAAACGATACTCATTCGATATCCCCATTTTTTGATTGGATCTTGCGAAATTTTGTATGTTATGTAATAAAGAATAACGGCTCCCATGAAGTAGGCAAAGTAAAAAGCAAAATCCACCAACTGGCTTTGAAAGTGATTCAGTCCGAAGAAGTGTTTACAAAAAGGAATGAAAATACTATTTCCAGCAGCAATAAATCCCCAAAAGAAAAACACCATACACAGTGTTAAAAGGGCGGAATAATTTGTTTTTACTGTTGACTTACTCATAATATTTCGTTTTGAAAACAAAAATGCACTATTTATTTCATCCTTAGGATAGGAGTGTATTTATTTTACACACAACAAGACGTAGAAAACTCTAATAAAGGCTACGATCATGGAAATTCATGAAGTTTTCTTTGCGCCATTGCGCCTTCTTGGTGTCATTGCGGTTAAAAAAATCAGAGTGAGAAACAGAGCGAGAGCGGAAAACAGAATGAAAAATCCTCCGTGACCATTGTGACTTCACTTCGACACGTGCTCAGTGCATCGCTTGGTGTCATTGTGGTTAAAAAACAAACAACATTCTAGTTATAGCTTACAATTTTTGTATTTTTGTGGCGATGAGTAGAGTTCATGATTATTTCCAATTAGTTAGACATCTGACATTTAGAAGAGTCATGAACTTTTTTTTATTACGGATTAGCTATCATTTCACCAAAAGATTCAAGCGAAACTACATTTGGGGTGCACCGATGAGTGTCAGTATTGAACCTACAACAGCTTGTAATTTAGCATGTCCCGAGTGTCCAAGTGGATTGAAACAGTTCACACGTCCAACGGGAAAACTAGATTTAAAAAGCAACGAAAAACTACTGGATCAATTAAAGAAAACGGTCATCTACATTACCTATTATTTTCAAGGAGAACCTTTTTTACATCCACAATTTTTGGAATTAATAAAAGCGGCAAAAAAGCGCAAAATTTATACGGCTACTTCTACGAATGCCCATTTCATTACCAAACAGAAAGCAGAAGAAATTGTAGAATCGGGATTGGATCGATTGATTATTTCCATTGATGGCGCTAGTCAAAAAACGTATGAAAATTATCGTATTAACGGTGAATTGAGTAAAGTATTGGAAGCATCCAAACTATTGGTGGAAGCGAAAAAGAAGCTAAAAAGTAGAACGCCACATCTGATTTTTCAATTCTTGGTGGTGAAGCAAAATGAAAATGACATTCCTAGAATATATGAACTCGCCAAAGAAATTGGTGTGGACGAAGTACGTTTGAAGTCAGCACAAGTTTACAATTATAAGAATGGTAATCCGTTGATTCCGTTGAATGAAAAATATTCTCGCTACAAAAAGAAAGCAGACGGAACTTTTGTGTTGAAAAATGAACTGACGAACGACTGCTGGAAAATGTGGTCTTCTTGTGTTTTTACCTGGGATTTGAAAGTCGTTCCTTGTTGTTTTGATAAAGATGCGAAACACGTACTAGGCGATGCTACCAAACTACCTTTTGAGCAACTTTGGAAAAGTAAAACATACGGTCATTTCCGTAGTGCTGTCTTGACAGATCGTTCTCAAATTGATATTTGTAGAAACTGTTCGGTAGGAACGAAAGTCTGGCTTTAAACAACTTTTATCAGAATATCTTTCTAAGATTTACAAATAATACCTCCCAATTATAACAATAATGTATTTTTGTAGTTATCGCATTGGGTATGATGATTTCAATAGTATTCCTTTTTATTTGGTTGATTAGCCTTATCGGGCTTATTAGAAAGTATTTTCAACAGCAGAAAATTTCTTCTTTCTTACTATTTGTTACCGCATTTTCAATTGCCATTGCTTTGTGTGCTATCAATCCGTTATTCTTTTCGTGGGATGAACAATTTCATGCGCTTGTAGCAAAAAATGGAATGGACGATTTCTTTCGACCGACATTGTTCAAAAATCAACCGTTAAATTTAGACTATTTTTGGGTAAATTCTACGGTATGGATGCACAAACAACCCTTTTTCACGTGGTTGGCAATTCCGTTTATGAAACTATTTGGCGTTTCAGCACTTAGTTATAGATTGGTGTTTTGTCTTCTTTTTGGCTTTTTTCCGATTATCACATTTAAAATAATACAAAAACTTTACACCAATAAGATTGCTTTTTGGAGCGCAATTACAGCTATTCATTCAGGATTTATTCTACTATTAGTGAATGGTGCGGCCGCTACTGATCAAAATGACTTTACCTTCTTATTTTTGGTTAGTTTAAGTTTTCTATTCTTTCTTAATTGGCTATCAACGCCCTCATTCAAATGGTCAATAGCGATTGGGATTGTCGTTGGATTAGCGATTCTGACAAAATGGTTGGTCGGATTCTTAGTATTTTCTCCTTGGCTAATCATCTTACTGTGGGCATTTATTAAAAGAAAAAATGTCAGCACTCACCTATTACACTTTTCAGTCGCTATCATTACCACTATTCTTATAGCTCTTCCTTGGCAACTTTACGCCTATACCCATTTCGAATCCATTTATTTATTTGAACTCGATTACAACACGAAACATCTATTTGAAGTGGTTGAAAATCAAAGTGGATTGTTTTTTTATCACTTTACAAATGCGGTTGACAAAGCCTATTATTACGCTTTCCTATTTTGGCCTTTATGCATCGTTGGTGCTTACCAATTCTGGAAAAAGACAGAAGATGTTCGTGTAAAAATAGCCGTTTTCGTTCCCATTATCGCCATCTTCTTCTTCTTTACTTTAGCACAAACCAAAATGCCTGCTTTTACGCTTCCTGTTTATATTTTTATTATGGGATTTGCGGTAAATGGCTTCTTTTACTTGAAAGAGAAAATCACTCAAAGACAATTAGCGAAAGCTTTTCTATTAGTCGGTTGTATATTTATGGTGATGCATCTAAAACCATATCGTCTTCTAAAGTTAAATGGCGTTTATAGTTTGGATAAAACGACTATGCCATTAAGTGAGTTTCAAAATTTACATGATTTTATGGTTTCCCAACCAATTGAAAAAAATAGAGTCGTTTTCAATGTGAATTTTATCGATGCAGCTAATATCAATTGGATGATTTTTACCAACGATATCGCTTACCAACATATTCCGTCGCAAGAGCAAATTGATGAATTAATTGCAAAAGGTTATCAACCCTATATCTTAATGATGGATTCGACACATGTAGTAAATCAACTAGAGAATATCCGTCCAATCATTTACAAAAAAGACTAAATTATGAGAGTAATTTTGAGCTTAAGAATTTGCAAAGGATGATGCAATTCTCCATAGAATTTCCAGATTTTGAGATTGTCGTTACACTGTCACGACAATTATAGAGGGTCACATTTTTACTATAAAAAGTGAAGCGTACAATGCAATTATAGTCTGTATTTGTAAATCTCTTGATTGTGTATCCAGTGGCTACACAATCAGCTTGAACACATTTTACTGAGCTATTCAATTCTTATCTATGAAGACACTATCAATACACGTAATCCTCCTCCTTAATTCTCCTCCAAAGGAGGAAACTTAATTATCGCTGAAAAAATTTAATTCCCAGACCTTAAAACGAGACAATTGAAGGTGGTATCAAAGGTAAACGGCTAGAGATTAAATTTTGAGAATAATTACTATAGGAAAATTGGAAAGCTGATATATTTTTCGATATCTTAATCACTCGTTGATTTTGGTGTATTCGTTTGATATATACACTCTAAACAAAATCCTAACACCACAAATAATATTTACCCAAATCATTTCATTATATTTACCAATCAAAAACAAAGTTATGACGTTCGAAACTATTTTAGTAGAAAATAAAGCTCACATCGCTTGGATAACTATTAATCGTCCAGCGCAACTCAACGCTCTCAATAAAAACACGATTGCTGAATTACACCAAGCACTAGATGCTGCAAACAAAGATACCTCAATCGGTGTTGTTATTTTAACTGGAAGCGGTGAAAAAGCATTCGTAGCAGGAGCTGACATTAAAGAATTCGCCCATTTTTCAGTGGAAGAAGGTCGGTCATTGTCGAAAGACGGGCACGACACCTTATTTAATTTCGTCGAAAATATGTCAAAGCCTGTCATTGCGGCAATTAACGGTTACGCACTTGGTGGCGGACTGGAATTAGCAATGGCTAGTCATATTCGTATCGCTTCTGATAATGCCAGATTGGGATTACCTGAAGTATCGTTAGGTGTTATTCCTGGATATGGCGGAACACAACGATTAACACAATTAGTAGGTAAAGGAAAAGCGGCCGAAATGGTCTTTACTGCTGGTATGATTGGCGCAGAAGATGCCTTGAAATGGGGATTGGTAAACGACGTTTGTCCACTTTCGGAACTTTTAACAAAAGCCGAAAAAATGGCGACGAAGATTTTAGCCAATTCACCCATGGCGATTGCAAGTGCGATTCGTTCGATTAATGCACAAGGAGACAAATCGAAAGATGGTTTCCAAGTGGAAATTGACGAATTCGGAAAATGCTTTGGAACGCCTGAATTTAAAGAAGGAACAGGTGCTTTCATCGAAAAAAGAAAACCTAATTTCAGATAATTGAATCCGGTTAAGAAACTTTTTGGACAAACTGCAGTTTACGGTCTTCCGAGTATTCTCGGGAGACTGCTAAACTATTTACTAGTTCCTTTACATACGTACTACATGCGCCCAGAGATTTACGGCGTCGTATCGGAATTATATGCATGGGTCGCTTTCTTAATCGTGTTTTTAACCTTCGGAATGGAAACGGCGTTCTTTCGTTTTTCTAATACCGAAGGAAATGACAAAAACAAAACATTCCAGTCGAGTTTTGTCACCATCATTGGGCTCAATCTATTATTTCTCTTTGGTGTATTAATTGCCTTGCAACCGATAGCCTCAGCGATGCTTTACCAAGATCATCCTGAATACATCGCTTTGGTCGCTTTAATCATCACTATTGACGCTATTTCCGCTATTCCACTCGCTAAATTGCGAGAAGAGGAAAAGGTCAAGAAATTTGTCACGATTCAACTATCATCGATTTCCATCAATATCATACTGAATGTTATTTTAATGGTGTTCTTCTTCGATAGAAATCATCCAGAAATTGGTGTTTTATACATTCTTTTTGCCAATCTTTTAGCTTCGGTTTCTAAACCTGCGATGCTGTATAAAGATTTTCTACATCTCCACTTCCGTTTGGATTACGACCTCATCAAAGCCATGGTGAAATATTCATTTCCGCTCGTTATCGCTGGATTTGCAGGAATTGTCAACGAAACGATGGATCGTATTTTACTGAAATTTGTTTCCATCAGGTCTGGACTATCAACAGAAGCAGCACTATTTCAAGTGGGAATTTACAGTGCTTCTTACAAATTAGCGATGCTGGTTTCTATTTTTCTTCAAGCCTATCGTTTTGCCGCTGAACCGTTCTTTTTCAAGCTCAACAAAGGAACAGATGAACGAGAACTCTATGGTAAAATCATGAATTACTTCATCGCTATAGTGATACTGTTTTTCCTATTGGTGAGTTTAAATCTTCCGATTTTAAAGTATTTCATCTCCAATAAAACGTATTGGGAAGGGTTGAAAGTAGTGCCTATTCTATTGATGGCGAACGTTTTTCTGGGTATTTATTTCAATCAAAGTATTTGGTATAAATTATCAGGACAAACGAAATATGGTGCATTAATTGCCATCATTGGCGCAACAATTACCATTATTCTAAACATTGCTTTCATTCCGAAATTTGGTTATATGGCGTGTGCTTGGACGACTATGTTGGTGTATTTCTTACAGATGGTGATATCCTACTTCTTAGGTCAAAAGCATTATCCAATACACTATAATCTCACAAAATTCTTCACCTACGTATCACTCGGAATAGGATTGTTTTTCGTCCATAAATTGTGGAGCGGTCAGTTTAACATGTGGATTGAACTGTTGTTTAATAACATGCTGATTGTGTTGTTCGTTGGTTTTATCCTTTGGATAGAAAAGCCGTTGAAACGATGGCAGAAGAGCACATAAAAAAGAAGGGCCTCCAAAACGAAAACCCTACTCTAATTTTTAAAAACTATTGCCGAAATAAATTACTTCACTTCTTGCATTAATTTTCGTACAATAGGAGAAATAACAATAAGTACAATTCCAGCGATTAGCGCATAGATTGATAGTTGCAAATAGCCATCGGTATATGTTATTAGTTTTTGAGTAGGTGTATCATTAACACCAGCTTCTGCCATGTTAGCGCCTAAAAGCCCGGCGACGTATTGACCGTAAGCACTCGCTAAAAACCACATTCCCATCATTACACCTTGTAATTTAATTGGCGAAAGTTTCGTCATAATAGATAAACCAATTGGAGACAAACAAAGCTCACCAAACGTGATGACTAGATAGGCTAAAGCAAAAATATCTAAGCTCGCCATTCCTGCGGCAATTTGAAAAAAGCGGGTTGAATAAAATAGATAAAAAGCACCAGATAGGAAGATAAAACCTAATCCAAACTTGATGACCGTGTTTGGTTCAATTTTTCGTTTGGCAAGTGCCACCCATAATAATCCAACTATAGGTGCGAAAATGATGACAAATAAAGAGTTGGCAGAATTATTAACACCGTTAGGATCTAAGTGTATAAGACCTAACATTTCTGAACTCAAGTTATTCGCAGCGAAGATACTAAGCGATCCACCACTCTGCTCGAAGAATGCCCAGAAAAGAATAGAAAACACGATAAAAATAAGTGCAGCCAATAGCTTTTTACGTTCAGCAGAAGAGTATTTCATCATCTCATAGAATAAGTAAATCAACGTCGCAGGTCCAATAATGTACATGAATATATCTGTGTACTGTGGTTTTGAGACCATTGACATAATGATTGGAATCACTAAAATTGAACCAGCATATGTAGCATATTCAAGCCACTTCTTACTTTTAGGAACTACCATCTCTTTCATTCCTTCCATTTTTTCTCTTAGTGGGGATAGACCGATCGGTCCAAGGTGCTTTTTGACAAAAATGAAATTAATTAAACTAATTGACATAGCCACAGCAGCTAAACCAAAGGCAACATTCCAACGATATGGTTCTGCAATAATACCTCCAAATAACTGTCCTTTTCCTATTGCTATACATGCATAACCTCCTAATAATGCACCAATGTTAATTCCAGAATAGAACAATGAGAATCCAGCATCTCTTCTTGGGTCACCTGCTTTATACAAAGAGCCAACCATTGTTGAAATGTTTGGTTTAAAGAATCCTGTTCCGACAACAGTAAAGCTTATTCCTAGAAAGAATGTATATTCTGAAATAGCATCTTTGTGTAAAGAAAGTATTAAACTTCCTATTATCATGAGCAAGGCTACCCAAACGAGTGATTTTCTAAATCCTAGGATTTTATCGGCAAATAAACCACCGATAAATGTAAAGGCATATACAAATGCTTGCGTTGCGCCGTATTGTAAATTTGCTTGCGTTTCAGACATTTTATTCCCGTCTGCAAGAATAAGCTCAGTAATCATAAAGTAAGTAAGCACACCTCGCATTCCGTAGAAACAGAAACGTTCCCACATTTCTGAAAAGAATAACCCCCAGATTTGACGCGGGTACTTACCTTCAAAGTTTTGGATTTTCTCTAGTTCATTGTCGATTAAATTCTCTGTAGTATCGCTCATTTAAGTATCGTATTAAATTAAAAAAGTCCCTAACAAAATGCTAGAGACTTTAAAAGTATAAAATTTTACGAGTTTTAGTTTACCCCGTGCATCATTTTTCCGATGAACTTATTCATAGATATTAACAACAATCCACAAACAATAACGAAAACAGAAATGAATGTAAAGATTTGTCCAGCACCAAGCGATTCAACTACTGAAGCTAAATAACCACCGATGAAGTTTGCAACAGAAGAAGACAACATCCATACAGCCATTAAAATAGAAGCTAATTTAGGTGGAGAAAGCTTTGTTACAACTGAAAGTCCAACAGGTGATAAACATAATTCACCAATAGTATGAAGTAAATATGTTATTATCAGCCACATCAAAGCTGCTTTATTTGCTTCATCTTCAATACTACCATTTGCAGCTCGTTCACCTACTGCTCCAAGCATGAATAAGAATCCTAATCCTAAGATAATCATACCAACACCCATTTTTACAGGAGTAGATAGTCGCTTACCCAGTTTAGAATTCCAGAAGATAGCAAACAAAGGTGCTAATGTAACGATGAAAATTGGATTGACAGATTGGAACCAAGAAGTAGGGATTTCGAATCCGCCAACTGTCCTATCGATAAACTTATCTGTGTAAAGTGAAAGTGAAGAACCTGCTTGTTCAAAACCAGCCCAGAAGAACACTGCAAATGCAAATAAGATAAAGATGACTGTAATCCGTTGCTTTTCTTGCTTGCTATCTAATACTTCTCCCGTTTTAGGGTTAACCGAAACAGCTTCTTCTATAACAGGCCCACCTTTTTTCACAGAGACAGGCTTCTTTCCTAAATCACCTAAATACTTTTGAGCAAGCGTATTAAAAAATAATTGTCCGAGTAACATACCGACTCCAGAGGCAAGGAAACCATAGCGGTAACCATAAGCGATAGATCCGTCAAGATTAACTGTTTTAAATAAGTTATCCGTAAAGTAACCAATAACGAAAGGAGCCATCAATGCACCTAGGTTAATACCCATATAGAAAATAGAGAAAGCTGAATCTCTTCTACTATCACCATCTTTATATAAACCACCCACTAATGTAGAAATGTTTGGTTTGAAGAATCCATTACCGATAATTAATAAAAATAATCCTAAATACAATCCGGTCATGTTGTTCATGCCAAACAAGACAAATTGCCCTGCCATCATGGTGAGACCTCCAATTGTAATCGCATGCCGTTTACCGATATACTTGTCAGCCAACCAGCCTCCAATTAACGGCGTGAAATAGACTAAACCAGTAAAATATCCATAAAGCAACATGGCGTGTTGCGTATCCATGGCTAATCCACCTTCAAAAAGTTTCTTTGTTAAATAAAGAATTAGAATCGCACGCATTCCATAGTAACTAAAACGTTCCCACATTTCAGTAAAAAACAATAGGTATAAACCTTTTGGATGTCCTTTTTGTACTTCTATACTCATTTTAAATGTTTAATGAAAAGCGTGAAGTTATTAAAATTTGTAAAAAGACAATCATGTTTGAAGATTTTTTAACAATAGCGTCCTAAACGTTTAAAATAAGAAGGAGGTTTTGTCTCTCAAAAAAA
>JBEBRN010000061.1:0-17025 GCA_040394775.1 Taishania pollutisoli | reverse complement strand
ATTTTCAGGGCAACGATGTATTGGTTCATATTCATGCTAAATCACAACTTTGGGAAGAAATTTCACTTCCAGAAGACACAACTGAAATCACCGTTCCTTTTGATGGGAAATGGGAAAAACTCTACAAGCGCTTTAACGACTTCTATAAATCAACAGGCATTCAAACAGCGTGTTACGTTTCAAAAACAATTACTTGGAAATACAAAGACCAATTCATCGAAAGTCCACTCGTTTTAACACCGTTAGAAGTTCAGCGCAATAAAAATACACAACAACTTACTTTTCATCTCGATACCGAACAAACCTTTCTCAATCCATTTATCGAAAAGCAATTTCGAGAACAGTTTGAAGTAGAGCTTGAATTAGATAAACTAGATCAACAAATTCCTGTTTTATTACAGAATCTTTCCACTATAACCACTACCTTTACAACGTTTATAAAGTCTCGAATTCTTTTAAGCTGTGAGGAGGTGTTTGTAAAAGATAATTTTACTTCATCTCCTTTATTTTTTTATTTCTATTCATTCTTCTATTTTCTATATTATCGTACTAAATGGAAAAATCCACTTATTCTTGTTTCTTTACCTTTAAAATCAATTGTCTCAATTGTGTAAAAATAGACTCCGCCTATTGCTTCTGAACCACTAATTGTTTTACCATTCCAAATCGTATTAGAACCAATCTTTAAGATTTGGTCGAACACACACATTTCATTTCCCCAACGATTGAAGATCTGGATTTTTGCTTGTGTAGATAAATTACTTTTGACAGTAAAGATTTCATTTATCCCGTCATCGTTGGGAGTAAAAACATTCGGCACTTGAATAATTAAACTATCATAAACAAAAACCGTTTTGGTAATTGTATCATTACATTCGGAATTATTTCCATATGCAACAAGTTGGATTTGGTACGTTCCAGCCGTATCGAATTCAGTGGTTGTTGAAATAAGAGCTGAGCTTACCGAAACTCCATTAACACTCCATTGATAATTGACTGCATTTTGAGATGTATTTGTAATCTGGGTATTTAATGGAGCTGAACCCGAGGATGGTACAACCGTAAAGTTGGCGTTTACATTATTCAGATAATCTACTTTTACGGTCATATCACTACTTTTACAGCCGTTGGTATCAATGTAAAAAACGGTATAATTTCCTGCGCTGATGTTAGGAATTGAATTATTAGACGTTTGCAAAGTATCGCCGTTTTCAGTAATGGCATAAAAAGTTTTTTTAGAATTAACTGGGCTCATTTTGAGAACGCCTGTTTCGTTATCGCATTGCGTACTAATCGTTGTGTAAATTCCGTTTTTAGGTTTAGGTATGACTTTTATCTTTACAGGGCGCACCACCGAACAACTGTCACTATCCCATATTCTAACCGTGTAAATCATGCTACTATCACTTGTGAATATAGGGTTGGGACAATCAGAACAACTTAACCCTATTGTCGCAGGGGTTGCTGTTTGCCACTCGTATCGCTGACCTCCTGTTGCATATAACTGTAATGATGAACCTTGACAAATAGTTGTATCCGGAATATTGGACACTGAAAATGTATTGCAAGGAGAAGTGTAGGTAAGGAAATAAGTAAAGTTGAAATTTGTTGCATTTGGAGGTTGGGTCGGATAATGAATATCTTTTAATTGAAAATTACAAGATGTCGCATTATCAGTCAAGTAAGAAGAAACGTCTGCTAATCCGTCAGTTCCATTCATAGTCGCATCGGGAGTGTCATCATCCAACCCGAAGAGTTGATTATTCTGGTAATAAAAATGTCCTTTTACACCAGCATAACTCCAAGCATTGTTTATATTGTCACTTCCTCCGATAGTACCCAATAAGTTGTTATTAAAATTCACTTCGCAATTTGGAACATTAAAAGGAGCTGATCTATCCGTATATAGAGAAAACCCGACGGCATAGTTAATAGATATGGAGTTTAGATTATTAACAGAATAAAACTCATTCCCCCTAAGATCCTGTTCATTAATAATGATAGAATAAGATGTTTTTGGAAAGGATATATTTTCATATACAACATATAAATAAACCGTCCAAAACCCCTCATTTATATTATTACCTGATGGAGATATTTGTACTGAATATTGCTGGCTATTTGCATTAATCAAATTTGTCACATCTTTATAATAAAGTTTAACTGGACTCGCTTCAGAATTCTTGTGTTGAACATTCATAATGACATCAGAAGAATTAAATAAAATATCATGATTATCAAATTGGATAGGTACATTAATAGGTTCTACCATACTATAAGTAAAAAGAATGGCTTTTTTGATTATGCTACCAGGCTCTATATGTACATTAAATGTTCCTGACCCCAACCCCATGCCTGTAGAAAAACCTGCTCCTGTCACACCACAATTACATATATCTTGATAGAAAATATTTTGAGCAAAAACAATATTGTTAGTACAATAGTAAAGTTGTAACAATATCAATCCTATGTAATATAACGTTCGCTTATTCATTCCTGTCTTTTTTATTGTAACAGATAAAAGCTGTAAAAGGTTTGTATAACCTTTTAAAAAAACAGGATACTTTTGAATGTCATCTGTTTTTAGATTAATAACTATTCAGTCTTAAACAAATTTATTAAAAAAAAACGAAATAAACTATACTTTTAAAACAAAGGTTATTAACAATATTTTTACAAAGGATGCTTTTCACGTGAATGAATCATCACCTGCTTGCAAAAATGTGCATTGTTCATTCGAAGAACAGGGTTCTATAATGTTAGTGCGGTAAAACGCGTCGGAACGTATTGTTAATAGGATGAATATCATCGATTTCAATCCCAATATATTTTGTACTTTAGCATTTTTATCGCATGGAAACTTTTCAATCCCAAGGCTTTGTTCTAACTAAATTCGGTCCACCCGAAGCTGCGTTCAATTGGCAAGATATTACGCTGAAAATGAACGCACACCAAATATTAATCGAAGTCAGTGCTTTTGGGATAAACTACGCCGATATTATGGCGCGTATTGGAAAGTATGGAGAAACACCACCTTTACCTACCACTATTGGTTACGAAGTTGTCGGGAAAATCACCGCTGTTGGAAAAGAAATCGATGAAAAATTGATCGGAAAACGCGTTTTAGCTTTTTCACAATTTGGTGGTTATGCTAAACATTCTGTCATTGAAAGTGATGCTTTTGTAGCGATTGAAGATGCCATTTCGGATGAAGATGCATTAGCACTCAGCACACAATATGTGACGGCTTATTATATGAGTTCCTATCAATCTGAAATACGGAAACACGACGTTGTTTTAATTCACGCAGCTGCCGGCGGCGTTGGTTTGGGATTGGTTCAAATGTGCAAAAATAAAGGAGCAATCGTTATAGCTAAAGTGGGTGGCGACAAAAAGATTGAACGTGTTAAAAGTCTCGGAGCTGATTTTGTCGTGAATTATAATACGTCCGATTATGAACAGGAAATTCAAAAATTCCTAAACGGAAAAAAGTTGACGTATTCATTCAATCCTGTTGGAGGAACGACCTTTAAAAAAGATATGCGGTTACTTGGAGCTTCTGGAAAACTGGTATTGTTTGGCGGTTCAGAACTCTCCAATGGCAAGTTTGGAATCTTATCACAATTGAACTTTGTACGGAAAATGGGACTTATCATTCCTGCATTTTTAATGATGAAATCGAGAAGTCTCTTAGGCGTTAACATGTTGAAAATTGCGTTGGAACATCCATTAGTTTTGAAACATTGTATGGAAGAAGTACAACATCTTTTTCATCAAGGAAAATTAAAAACTTTCGTCGATGGCGTTTATACTCAAGAACAATTAGCCGAAGCACATCGTTATTTAGAAAGCGGTAAATCTAGTGGTAAATTAGTCGTTCGCTTCTAAATGAATACGGAACCTAAAATACACTCTTTCGAAGAACTGAAAAATGAGTTAATTCATTTTCAGGGCAACGATGTATTGGTTCATATTCATGCTAAATCACAACTTTGGGAGGAGATTTTACTTCCAGAAGATGCTATCGAAATCACCGTTCCTTTTGATGGAAAATGGGAAAAACTCTACAAACGTTTTAACGACTTCTATAAATCAACAGGAATTCAAACAGCGTGTTATGTTTCAAAGACGATTACTTGGAAATACAAAGACCAAATCATCGAAAGTCCATTCGTTTTAACACCGCTAGAAGTAAAACGCGATAAAAACAGACAACAACTTACATTTCATCTCGATTCGGAAAACACCTTTCTCAATCCTTTTGTAGAAAAGCAATTTCGAGAGCAGTTTGAGGTAGTATTAAAATTAGATAAACTAGAGCAACAAATACCTATTTTATTACAGAATCCTTTAGTAGAATCGATTAATGAAATTTCCATCATTGGACAATTCCATTATTACCGCTTTCTCTTTTTAAAGGAATTGGAGGAAATAGAGAAAACCGACAAAAGTGTTCTACTCGAAAAGTTATTTGGAAATCCTGAAGTCGAAGAAATTGTTCAAGAATATTCGTCACAAACTATTCTTCCAAGCGACCCGACGCAACAAGAAGTTCTCAATGATGTTGGTCATTCTTCATTTATTATCCAAGGACCTCCGGGAACAGGAAAATCGCAAGTTTTAATCAATATTATTGGGAAATGTCTTCTTTCTGACAAACTATTCAGTGTTGTATCGGAGAAAAGAGCGGCGTTAGAAGTTATTCGTAAAAAGTTGAATGCACTACAATTAGCCGATTATTCTATCTTTTTAGATGACCAAACATCATTGAAAGAAGTATATAGACAGATTCATAAAACATGGTCATTATTAGAACGATCTACCGCTGAAAAGTCCACTGATTATTCGGTGACAACACTCAAAAAACAACAACTTCAATTATTACTTCATCGCTTACAAACGAACGAATTATCAAGCGGAATTTCATATTGGAAATTAGTTGAATTACACCAAAACAATCCAACTAATTTAGAAGCAGATACTTATCACAGTGTTTCCATTAAGGAATGGCAAGAATTGACACCAATATTGAATGAATTAAACACATTACCGTTTGAATTCTGGCGGACATTTCAACAAGTTTTCTGGAAAAGAGAATCAATTCGTGAGTTTTTGAAATGGACAGAACAATTCCAGCAATTCTCACCACTATTTGATTTAAAGACATCTTCCGATTTAGTACGATTAAATCAATGGTGTGTCATCAGTCAATTGAAAACCATTCCTCATTTTTCGGAGTTAATAGACATCGCACAGTCAAAGACGAAGACCAAAGAAGTACAAAAACTCAAAAAGAAGTATTACAGTCTTCAATTAGAAATCGAGCAATTGGCTGAGAAAACAAAAAGCTGGAAAACGATTCCTTCGATGCAGCAAGTAGAAGCATGGCAGAAGGCTGAACAGAAATTATTTGGAAAACGAAAAGTACGTCAACAACTGGATAAATTCATTTTTCCATCAATAGGATTAGACGAACTTTTTGGAACATCTCGAATTCACGAACAACTTCAACAGGAATTAACTGCTGTTCAACAACAATTAATTGATCTTTCTATTTTCGACCCAGAACGCGATTTTACCGAATTGGAATTATTACAAAAGCGCTATCAATCCATTCATGAAAATCAATGGAAAAGCTTTGATAAACTTTCAGCAAGTCAACTCCAATTCATCGATAAAAATAGTTCCGAACTGATTGCATTTTCAAGTTTAAAATGGTGGAGAGAAACGATGGGAGAAATAGAAATTAATGCTGTTATTTCACTTTTCAATCAACATGTAACGCTGTTAGAAAACAAGCTTTCTGTTTTGGAGAGAATTCCTGCAAACGTCTATTATTGGATGCGATTAAAAAATTCTTGGAAAGAAATTGAAAGTCAAATCTATTGTAACGAATGGCGTCAATTTGAACAATTATTTCCAGAATTAGCGAATACGTCTTTGTCCGCAATTCAAGAATTAGTAGAAAGTATTATTGTCGCAGAGCAAAACGATCGAAATCATTATTTAGCAGATATTCATCAATATCGAAAACAGCAATTTGACGCTTTTCATCAATTACTTTTAACCAAAACCACCAAATTATCGACGAGCGAGAAAGAATTTCGTCAACGGTTAAAAAAAGGGAAATCTATTCTTGTGAAAGAAATGACGAAATCCAAACAGCATTTATCTCTTCGTGATTTGTGGAATAGTGAAGCAAAAGAGTGGATTCAATGCCTCTGTCCTATTTGGTTGATGACGCCGACACAAATGGCAAAGCACTTTCCGACGACAAAACATATTTTTCAATTGACGTTGATTGATGAAGCGAGTCAAATTCCAGCGTCGCACATTATTGGTACTTTACAACGCTCACAACAAGTTATTATCGCTGGTGATAGTCAGCAAATGGCGCCATCGAGTTTCTTTCATTCGGTGAGTCAATTGGATATTTTGAGTTTAGCCCAATATTATCTGAAAAATCATCACTTGCGCTATCATTATCGCAGTCAACATCCTGAATTAATTCATTTTTCGAATCGTTTTTTCTACGAGAATGAACTGACCGTTTTTCCGACAAATAATTTTCTCGGAAATCCGATAAAATGGGAATTGGTTGAAAATGGAATTTACGAAGATGGCGTCAATATAGAAGAAGCAAAAGCGGTTGCAAAGCACATAAAAGAACAATTGCAAAAAAACGAAATTATCGGTATTGTTGCTTTTTCAGAAACCCAGTTACAAGCCATTTGGAAAATGTTAGATGTATCATCCAAAAACAAATTGCAAGAACGCATCGAGGATGAAACAGCTTTTTTCAAATCTTTAGACAAAGTACAAGGCGATGAATGTGATGTATTGATAATCAGCTTTGGACATGGAAAAGATAAAGAAGGAAATTTCAGATTACATCTTGGCCCAATTATTCAACAAGGCGGTGATAAGCGATTAAACGTCTTATTTTCAAGAGCAAAGCAACAAATTATTTTCGCAAGTTCGATTACCGCCAATGATTTTCCCATCAGCGAAAACGAATCTGTGCAATTACTAAAAAATTACTTTATTTCTTTGGAACAAACACACGAAACAACTCATTTTGACGCACCAAATTTTAAAGAATGGCTACAAACAATTGCTCAAGCAGAGGAATTAGTTGCTAAGTATCGGGTATATAGTGAGCGTGGATGGGAGATTTCTTAAGTCTCAAGTATTCATTTAAGTCAGAATTAGTATCTTTGACTGATTTTTTTATTCGTTCTACTAGATGATAGAATGTATACTTAATTTTAATTACTAGTTTTTACGCTTATTTTGCCACCCATGCAAACCTATATTAAGAGCATTTTTCGAAATAATTCGTTATTTTTTCTAAACATTTTCATTCTTATTTTCTTGATATATGGTTTGTTAATGTCTTACGGGGGTAGTTACCTTGGACAAGTTTTTATTTATCTAGCAGCTTTTGTTGGTGGATATATAATAATGAGTCGTTTTTCGAATAAAAAGAATGAAAAAACTCCTTTCAGTCTTTTAGATGATTGTAACTTTAAACGACTGATCGACATTCTAATCTTTTTCGTGCTTATTTTTCAGGTTATCCACTATCTAAGTATAGGAAACATACCCGTTATTAAGGCCATGATGACCACTGATTACTATTACATTACTCATATTCGTCAAGACATTAAAGGAGTAAATAGTGTCTTCATCAATTATACGGCATCGTTCATTATTAAATCATTGATTCCAGTATTGTTGTATATATTATATGACAAGGATAAAAAACGTTTTTGGATACTTTTTGCACTGTCTGTTTTCTATACGCTGGCATTGATGCAAAAAGCATACATTGTAACGATATTCATTCCTTTAATCCTCAACTTTCTGTTAACTAAGAGATGGTGGCGAGCTTGTTTTTTGACCGGCGTTTTCATGTCAGGTGTGGTCTTTTTAGTGCTGGTTACAAATCCTGGATTAAGACCTTTTAATACTCCTACTAAAACTGAAGTAGTACAAGAAAAACACAATGCTGCCTACGAAGTTTCTGATGCTCTTTATGACAGGGTTTTCATTACAACTGGAAAAATGGTTGGCCACTGGTTTTATTACGTGCCTGATAGCTTGCCGTATCTTCATGGAAGTGGCTATCGTTTTTTGGCTCCAGTGATGTCAGAACCTTACCACGACTATTCAAGAGAAATTTACAATAAAGTGTATCAAAAAGAAGCTGCCATGGGCTTTACAGGAACAGCAACTACTGCTTTCTTTATGTATGACTACTCCAATTTTGGAAATTGGGGATTGGCGTTGGCTGGATTATTTCTAGCATTTTTCCTACTATTCATTCGCTGGATTTTCAAAGATGACCCTTTAAATATGTTTGCTTTAAACGGTTTATTTATTATTTGGTTAAGTTCAGCGGCAATTACGACTACTTTATTTTCGGGTGGATGGATTTTAACTATTTTACTATACCTTTTGTTTAAACCCCATTTTAAAAGTCAAAAAATAAATCTCCAGAGTGCTGAAGAAAATCATTAATAAGCTGAAAGAGGCAAATAAAGATGTCTTAATCCTGATGATAGGAACTATTATTTCTCAGGCAATTCCTATTATAGCTTCATTTATTCTGACACGATTATACAGTCCTTTTGATTTTGGTTTGTTTCAAGTATATTTTAGTATTTCAATGGTGCTTAGTGTTGCCGTTACATTTAGGTATGAAATGGCGATTATGCTTCCTGAGAAAAAAGAAGACGCACGCCATGTCTTGATTCTTTCTTGTCTTATTTCTTTCTTGTTCTCGGCAATTGTATTTTTAGCAGTTTTACTTTTTAGACATAATTTTGCAGCTCTTCTAAAACAGCCATCTCTTGAACAAGGATTATTCATTTTGCCTTTCACGCTACTCGTTATTGGAATTTACCAAAGTTTCAATTATTGGAGCAATCGTCTCAAACAATACAAAAGATTGTCATTCAGTAGAGTTGCCAGATCTACGAATAGTTCTTTGATGAGTGTTATATTTGGTTTCTTCCCACTCTTTAAAAAAACGGGATTAATCATTGGTGACAGTATTGGTCAAGCATCTTCGGCTATTTTCCTTGGTTGGCGAATCATGAAAGACGAACCTGGACTTTTTAGAAATATAAGCAAACAGAAAATGAAGGAAATGGCACGTAGATATAAGCATTTTCCGCTTTTCAATGTGCCCTCTGGATTGCTAGAAAAAATGTCAGGAAATATACCAGCTCTTTTATTGACGCCTTTTTATGGAATTTCAGTCGTTGGATTATTTGCCTTATCCCAAAGGATGATTAGTTTACCTGGGAGTATTATTGCAAGGGCATTTGGTGATGTCTTTCGACAAAGTGCGACAGAACAGTATATAAAAGCGCAAAATTGCGAAGTGCTTTTCAAACAAACGTTCAAAAAGCTTGCTCTTTTATCCATTCCTCCATTTGTTCTTCTATTTTTCGTCGTCGAACATGTTTTTGCATTTGCTTTTGGAGAAGAATGGAGAGAAGCAGGAGTTTATGCACAGATATTAATGCCTATGTTTCTAATGCAATTTATTGGAAGCCCACTAAGCAATATGTTTTTGGTAGCAGAAAAACAGAAAACAGATTTTTTCCTTCAAATTTGTTTATTTTTGGCTATCTTATTAGCAATTTACGGAGGATATTATTTTTACGGTACTGCAAGAGCTACACTGATGTTATATAGTTTAGTCTATACTTCAAAGTATATAGTCGAATTGTTGTTGTCGTATAAATTTAGTAAAGGAATAAAAAATGGAAAATTTGAATAATAGGCCATACCAACAATGTACGAGATGTATCATGGATACTACCGATGCTGAAATAACTTTTGACGAAAAAGGACAGTGTAACCATTGCACGGAATATTTCCAACTCGCTCCAATGTATACTTACCAAGGAGAAAAATCAGATAGAGAACTGGAAGCCATAGTCGCTAAGATTAAAGCAGATGGGAAAAACAGTGATTACGACTGTATGGTTGGTGTAAGTGGTGGCGTAGACAGTTCGTATGTCGCTTATCTTGCTAAAAAATTAGGATTGCGTGTTTTGGCTTTTCATTTTGACAATGGTTGGAATTCAGAACTTGCCGTTAAAAACGTCGAAAATATCGTTAAGAAATTAGGTGTGGACTACCAAACATGGGTGGTAGATTGGGAAGAATTCAGAGATTTACAGATTTCATTTCTAAAGTCTTCTGTTGCCAATGCGGAAACACCTTCAGATCATGCCTTTTTAGCTGCAACATATCGACTTTGTGCTAAATACAATATTAAATATTTTTTTAGTGGAAGTAATTTTGCGACGGAAGGAATTCTTCCAAAGAGCTGGGGCTATAATGCCAAAGACGTCAAACAATTGAAGGGAATTCACGCTCAATTTGGTAAAATCCCATTCAAGACTTATCCTTTGCTAGGCTTCAACCGTGAATTCTACTATACCTATGTGAAAGGAATTAAAATGATACGTCTTCTCAATCATGTTCCTTATGTCAAAGAAGACGCTATGAAAATCATTCAGGATGAACTGGGCTGGGTTTATTATGGCGGAAAACATTATGAATCCGTTTTCACTCGATTTTTTCAAGCCTATTTGTTACCTGAAAAATTTGGATTTGATAAAAGACTGGCACATTTATCTACTTTAATCTGTTCTGGTCAAATTACACGGGAAGAAGCGTTAAAGGAAATGAAGAAGGATGCTTATCCTCCAAATATGTTAGAAGAAGATAAAGAATATGTCATTAAAAAATTGGGAATGACACATGGAGAATTTGAAGAAATACTACGTGCAGCACCTAAAAGTTATAAAGATTATCCGAACGACGAGAAAAAACTTAAATTTATCTATTCTGTTTACAATAAATTGAGAGGAAGGTCATGATTACCATTGTAGATTACGGGTTGGGGAATTTAGGTTCTATCAAAAACATGTTGAAAAAGATCGGAGCTGATTCAGAAATTACTTCGGACGTCAATGTTATCAGTCAAGCTACAAAATTAATTCTACCTGGTGTTGGTGCGTTCGACAACGGTATGAAAAACTTAAAAGAATTAGGTCTTTTTGAAATATTAAATAAAAAAGTCCTCGAAGATAAAACACCCGTTTTGGGAATTTGTTTGGGAATGCAATTGATTACCAACGGAAGCGAAGAAGGTATTGAACCTGGATTTGGTTGGATAGATGCAAATACCTTAAAATTTAAGGTAAATACGAATGAACGTAAATTCTCCATTCCTCACATGGGTTGGGAATATGTTCAACAACAAAAAGAAAGTAAATTGTTAGAAGGAATGTTTGAAGAACCTAAATACTATTTTGTTCATTCCTATTATATCACATGTAATCAACCAGAAGATGAATTGTTAAAAACACATTATTCACACGATTACGTTTCTGGATTTGAAAAAGGAAATATTTTAGGCGTTCAATTCCATCCAGAAAAAAGCCATAAATACGGCATGAAAATGTTAAAAAACTTTGTAGAAAATTACTGATGTCTATTACTCGAGTTATTCCCGTTTTGCTGCTAAAAAATGCCGGCTTGGTAAAAACCACGCAGTTCAAAGATCCAAAATACATCGGCGACCCATTGAATGCAGTGAAGATTTTCAATGAAAAAGAAGTCGATGAATTAATCTTTTTAGATATTCTTGCGACACCAGAAAAAAAGAAAATTCCACTTCAATTTTTGGAACAAGTAGCTCAAGAATGTTTCATGCCACTAGCTTATGGAGGTGGAATTAAAACAGTTGATGAAATTAGAGAAATTCTGAAAGTTGGTGTAGAGAAGGTTATTATCAATACGCAAGCTGTCGAAAATAAAGATTTTATTCGTGAAGCAGTAGCTCGACATGGAAGTTCAACGATTGGTGTTTCAATAGATGTTCGTAAAAACTTTTGGGGGAAATATGAAGTTTATACGCATGGTGGAAGAAACAACACCAAGCTCGATCCGGTAAAATTTGCCGTAGAGATGGACCAGATAGGTGTAGGAGAATTGATGATTAACTCCATCGATCGTGACGGAACAATGAAAGGATACGATTGTGATTTAATCAAAAAAATAACCAGTGAAGTTGGAATGCCAGTGATTGCATGTGGTGGAGCTGGTACAATAGATGACTTTGCACAAGCAGTGAATGAAGGTGGAGCCTCTGCCGTAGCTGCAGGAAGCATGTTCGTTTTTCACGGCAAGCACCGAGCTGTACTCATCAGTTATCCGGATCAAATGGATTTAAAACGCATTTTTAATACATAATCTATGACTCCAGAAAAAATTAAAATTTGTCACTTTACTTCAGCACATCCCTCAGATGATGTCCGAATTTTTCACAAAGAATGT
The DNA here is from genome assembly GCA_040394775.1 of Taishania pollutisoli. Taxonomy (GTDB): domain Bacteria; phylum Bacteroidota; class Bacteroidia; order Flavobacteriales_D; family Crocinitomicaceae; genus 40-80. Next base: position 4,659 of record JBEBRN010000061.1, on the reverse strand, counting down.
GTGTCATTAGCTCAAGCTGGATTCAATGTTTATTTAGTTGTTGCCAATGCAAAGGAAGAAATGGTAAACGGAGTACAAATCATCAGTACTGAAGTTCCTCCGGCAGGAAGATTTTCGAGAATGCTAAAAACTTCACGTGCCGTATACAAAAAGGCGTTGAGCTTAGACGCTGATATATACCATTTTCACGACCCTGAGTTATTGCCTTATGGCTTAAAACTGAAACGCAAAGGAAAAATAGTTATTTATGATGCTCATGAAGATGTTTCCAAACAGATTATGGGAAAATTCTGGATCAACAAATACCTTAGAAAAAGTGCTTCTATCAGTTTTCGTACCTTTGAAAACTATATTGTTAAACGATTAGATTATATATTGACAGCAACTCCTTTCATACGCGATCGATTTTTGAAAGTCAATCCAAACTCCATGGATATCAATAATTTTCCAATGTTGAGCGAATTACAGGAGAAGTCTGATTGGAATTTAAAAAAGAGCGAGATCTGCTACATCGGTGGAATGACACAAATTCGCGGAATTGAAGAATTAGTCGATGCGATGGATAAACTTGAGGGAATCAAATTGAATCTTGCGGGAAAATTTAATCAAGAGTCTTTTGAAAAGCTCATCAAGGGCAAACCAGCTTGGAAAGACAAGATAAATGCCTATGGTTTTGTTAGTAGAAAAGAAACGGCGCAAATTATGGCAGATTCCAAAATAGGAATTGTTACTTTTTTACCCTTGCCTAATCACGTGGATGCGCAACCAAACAAGATGTTCGAATACATGAGTGCTGGAATTCCAGTTATTGGTTCTGACTTTCCACTTTGGAGAGATATTCTTATTAAAAACAACTGTGGTATTTGTGTCGATCCTGAAAATGCTGATGAAATCGCCAAAGCAATTACAGAACTAATTTCTGATGAAAAAAAATCAGAGGAAATGGGTAAAAATGGACGTCGTATCATCATGGAACAATACAATTGGGGTGTGGAAGAACAAAAGCTTTTGTCAATTTACAAATGCTTGATAGATAAATTTTAAAATGACTTTTTTACAAAATAGATATTACGAAATCTCCATAGGAATAGCATTGTTTCTTCAAGTGTTATTCCCAAAACTTATTCCAATTGGCATTATTCTAATCGCTTTGTCAACAATTGTAATGGCGATAAAGAAAGAACTTGTTATCAACAAAACATACATTCATCTATTCTTCCTACTTTTTTACTTAGCGTATGTCGTTGGATACTTTTTTACCGAAGTCCCAAAAGAAGCATCTCACGTTTTGGAGAGTAAATTATCATTTGTAATTTTCCCACTTTTATTCCTATTCATTCCTAAAAAGAAAGTTCATTTCGATCTCCCAATTTGGTTTTTTGCGATTGCTTTACTGATTCAATTTTTTATTGGACTTTATAGTAGCTATCAATGTTTTAATACTTCCCATTCATACTCCTGTTTTCTCTCAACACCTTTCTCTCCTACTCACCATCCAACGTATATGGCTGTTTACTTCTTGATAGGTTTCTTTTTAATTTGGAAATTAAGAACAACTCCATTAAGTTCATTGGGTAAAAATATCACCTTCCTTTTAATGACCATTTTTACCGTTGGATACATGCTTTGTATGTCTTTATCTGCTATATTATTTTTAGCATTAATTATTATTGTGGCTGGTTTCATTTGGTTTAGGAAGCGTTTTGGAACTTTAAAAAGTATTGGATTGGTCGTACTTCTCTTCACGGGATTAATCATTGTTGTCGATCAAAGTAAAGACACCATTTCAGATATTGAATATACGTACAATTCGCTGAAAGATTATTTACACTCTCCAAAAGCTTTTGTCAAAAATGGCAATCGTTATCTCGTCGGAAATGAAGAGCGTCTTATATTATGGACTGTTGCAACAGAGGCAATTATGGAGCATCCTTTAGGTTATGGAACAGGGAATATTGATATTGTAATAGGAGATAGATTGCGCTCTTACGGACTCAACGACCTTGCAGAAAAGAATTTCAATCCACACAATCAATACTTACAAACATGTATCGAAATAGGAATTATTGGCTTTTTAATTTTAATTGGGTTATTCATTTCTGTATTTCGCTATGCGTTGAAGAGAAAAAACAACGTCTTATTGGTTTTAGTTGCCGCCTTTACTTTTAATGCTCTGTTTGAATCCATGTTCCAACGACAAAGTGGTATTGTGTTCTTTGCACTAATGGTATTCTTTTTACTTTTGGAGAAATCAAATCAAGATAAAACAACATTAACAAGCCCCGTAAACGAATGAAAATTGCCATTGCTGTCCCTTGTTTGAATGAGAAAATGTACATCGAAGAATGTATTCATGCTATTTATGCGAATAAATTTACGGACGATGTTGAACTGTCTGTCGCCATTGTAGATGGCATGAGTGATGATGGAACGAGAGAAGTTGTATTACGTTTAATTTCTCTTTATCCAAGTCTTAAGTTATTAGATAATCCTATTCGCTACACTCCTTTTGCTTTTAACATTGGCATTTCTAGCCAAGAAGCAGATTATTATCAAATTGTTGGAGCTAGACATATTTTATCCGATAATTACCTACAAAAAGCAGTTTCAATTCTAAAAGATGACAAATCTATTTGGTGCGTTGGTGGGCAAATCATTAATCAATACGTTAATCACACAGGGGAAGTGATTGCGAGTGCCATGTCCACATCTTTTGGAATGGGATTAGGTAACTTTCGGACACTTTCAAGATCCGGATTCACCGACACAGTAACAAGTCCTATGTATCCAGCGTGGGTATTCAAAAAGATTGGTTATTTTGATGAAAATTTAGTCCGCAATCAAGATGATGATTTTAATTTTAGAGTGACGAAAGCCGGTGGAAAAATATACTACGAACACGACATCTCTTTAAAATACTACGTCAGAGGGGACTATAAAAAATTATATCAGCAGTTCTTTCAATACGGTTATTGGAAGGTTTACGTGAATAAAAAACATAAGGCTGTGACTACTTTACGACAACTTGCACCGCCTATTTTCGTTATTTATTTATTTTTATTTCTTTGGACTTCACTTTTTGGTGTATTTGTTGGAATTATAGGTGGTTTTCCACTTCTTACTTATATATTTCTAGGTTTATTTATGGCCAATAATCTCGTCAAAGAAAACCCAAAACTAGACCTATGGGAAGTATTCAAGACCTTTCCTATTTTACATGTTTCATATGGTTTAGGATATTTGAAAGGAATTTTCCATTTTTTACTGTTTAATAAACAACCCTCATCGAAAGAAAAAAAGATTTCTAGATAAGTTGATTTTTTACTACATTTAGCTTATAAAATAAAAACGATGAAAACGATATTAATTGTATTTTCCATCATAGCTTGTAACATTGCCTTTTCACAAGAAACGACTACTGTAATAGAGAAAGATTCCATTGCTGTGGTAGTAGATGAGATGGCTGAATTTCCTGGAGGAAGAAATGCTCTAGTTAACTATTTAGTGAAGGAAATAAATTATCCAACAAAAGCAATTAAAAAAAAATTGGAAGGGAAGGTTGTCCTTAAGTTTGTCGTGGGAAAAGATGGAGAAGTAACAAGTGTCTCTATTGTTAGAGGGATGGCTAATTGTCCCGAATGTGAAAAAGAAGCAATTCGAGTTGTCAAAAAAATGCCTAAATGGACTCCAGCTGTAAAGAACGGTAAATTTGTCCCTTCTTATTTCATACTTCCAATTGAATTTTATTTATAATCGTCTAAAATAGAAGATGAAAACTTTCATAATTGTATTTTCTTTAATGGTATATAGTATTGGTTTTTCACAAGATACTATTCCAACGATACTGAAAGTTCCAGCATCCATTGAAACATACGAATCAAATGCAGAGTTTCCTGGTGGTCAAAAGGCAATGATGAAATTTTTAGCTTCAGAAATAAAATACCCTCAAATAGCTATTAAAAATAACATCTCTGGAAGGGTTTATCTAAAATTTAAAGTGGAGAAAGATGGAACGATTAGCGATATCAATATTGCGAGAGGAATGGCTAATTGTCCTGAATGTGAGCAAGAAGCGATTCGTGTAGTGAAATCTATGCCAAAATGGACACCAGCAGTACAGAATGATCAATATGTGTCTTCTTATTTCTTGCTTCCCTTTAATTTTCAACTGCAGTAATGTACTTCGTTATTCTCTAGCCTTTATAAATTGTCTTATATCCTTAATATTGATTAGTTTCAATAAAACAGATAACAATAGCGCCACGACAGCAAACAAACTAAATTTCACGAAGAAAGTCGATTTGAATTGAAACACGAAATCAACTAATAACACCAATAGTATTCCGTAGACTACTAAAGCAGCAATAGCTTTCCAATCGATTTTTAAATGGAAATACTTCTTCGTATAGATGATTTGAACGAATGAAATAACACAATGTGTCACAACACACGTAATAGCTGTTGCAATCGCTCCAAAACGATGAATCAATGTCAAGTTTAAACCAACGCTAATAACAATTCCTATAAAAGAAATAATATTCAAAAAACGGAGATTTCCACTGGCGGTATGTAATGTTCCAAAAATTTGAATAGCAGATATCGGTAAAAAAGCGACAATTAAAATTTGAAAAGTAATCACTGAAGTGGGTTGTATATCTC
>JBEBRN010000060.1:0-18204 GCA_040394775.1 Taishania pollutisoli | reverse complement strand
TGAGCCAAATTTATTTAATTTTTAACCCGTCCTAATTTTAATGGGACACTAATGGTATGGTTATTTTTTTACTCATTATTTAATTTTTAAAGGTGTCGAATTCGACACCTTTAAAGTTAGAGATGAAAATACATTCTCGTAAATCAAGAAATTCAATCCTCCTTCTGTTTTTAAACCAATTTCTATCTTTTTATTCTTAGTCATATCTAATCCATTTACTACTAAATGTACGTAAAAAATATAATACTCTTCACTTTTCTTTAAAATTAAACTCATTTTCTAAACTCATTTTTGTTCAATGAAAACCTAGTAATATTCACGATTTATATGGTTTTAATAATTTTGGAACGCTATTTGCTCATTTGTTAAAGAATTTATTTAACAGAATAGAATGTAACAAAAAACGTTTTATTCCTTATACTATAGAATAAAGACTGCAAACTTTATTTAAAACCAAAACGAGAGAAATTATGAGTATGAACACAGTTTATCACCAAACTATCCTGCAGCAAATTGATGAGCTGGAGATAGTGAACCTCGCTAAAAGCGACCCGGTAAATTTCGAGCCTTTGTATCGAAAGTATTATGAACAAATATTTCGATATGTTTACCATCGAGTGGAAGATGAAGGCTTAGCGCTGGATTTGACCTCCCAAGTGTTTTTAAAAGCACTGAATAACTTATCAAAATACGAATACAGAGGAGTTCCATTTTCCTCTTGGTTATATCGTATTGCAAAAAGTGAAGTGTACCAATCTTACCGAGACAACAAATCGGATAGAACGGTAAACATTGACATTGCTAATTTGTCGTCTTTGATAGAAGAAGTCGAAGATAACTCAATGAGAGAGGAGCAAATTACGAAAGTGATTGCTGTCTTGAAGGATTTAAAAGAAAATGAACTTTCATTAATCGAGCTTCGGTTCTTTGAAAAACGTTCTTTCAAAGAGATTGGTGATCTTTTGATGATTACAGAGAATAATGCTAAAGTGAGATGCTTTAGAATAATTGAAAAATTAAAAAAGATGTTGTAAACGAATACCTTACATTGCTATTTCAGTGTAAGGTATTTTTATTTTAAACGTTTAATAATGTGCTTATGAGTCCAATTTTATTTACCCAAAAGAGAAGCGTGACTTCTGAGGAAATTCGGAATAAAATGAATTTTGAGTCTGTACTGAATATGTTGGAAGAGTTAGGGAATCAAGAAAATACCATTTTTGAAACCGCTCCAATGGCTAATTTTGAACAAGTGACAGCTCAGTATGCTTCGATGACTGTAACAGGTCAATTTGTAGACGACATCCAATTTTTAATCCATTCGGTTAATTGATGGATAGAGAATCGAAATTTTAGAGATTTACTCTTCTTCAGAATGAGTATGGGAATCGTTTTTCTCTAAAATTTCCTTTTCTTTTCGGCGTTTATAGTTTCCTTCTGTAAATGCAGCCGCAATATATCCAAACAACAAAGCTCCTAAAATCAATACGGTTAAAGGAATATTCACCGTAACAAATATCAAACTAAATGGTATTGTCACCCAATTCGCAATCGCAAAAACGGTAATCAGTACTATTAATAATAAACCAAGTATAAATTTGGTTTTTTGCTTCGGTGACTTACGCTCCCAGAAATCTGCCATAATCGTTGTTTTTGTTTTGTAAATTTAAACGAAATTGAACTAGTTAGCTAATCCATTTTATCATTTTTCTTAAAAAGTTAATTTTTTTCGTCGTATATTTAGGATAACGATAGAATGGTTTTAGCCAAAACTTTTGATGCATCACACTTTTAGCATGTGAAAAACACGTAAAACTAGCAAAACCGTGATAGTTTCCAAAACCAGAACTTCCTCTTCCACCAAATGGTAAATTTTCATTTGCTAAATGCATTAAACAATCATTCACTAAAACGCCACCTGCGGTAAAATTTCGAATAAAGAAATCGGTAAATTTCGTGTTTTTACTAAAAATGTAAAATGAAAGTGGATTTGGGTTTTTCGCATACAGATCATAAAATTCTTCTTTCGTGTCATAGAAAATAACAGGTAAAATAGGTCCAAATATTTCCTCTTTCATCAAGGGATGGTCGAGTGAATCAATTTCAACCACATGAAGCGACATCCAAAGATTTTCTTTGACTACTTTTCCTTTATACAGATAGTTATCATTTTCATTGAGGTAGGAATTGAGTCGGTCAAAATGTTTTTCGTTGACAATATGTGTTCCTTGTGATGGATTTTCAAAATCAAAGAGTTGGGCGTATTTTTCTATTAATCGAATTAAGTCAGCACGCTTGGAACGAGGAAAGAAAAGGTAGTCAGGCGCAACACATGTTTGACCAGCATTGATGTATTTTCCCCACAAGATTCGCTTAACGGTTTTTTCCAAGTTCGTTTTTACATCCACAACAACAGGAGATTTCCCGCCTAATTCCAAGGTTACAGGTGTCAGTTGTTTCGCTGCTTGTTCGTAAATGATTTTTCCAACGGTAGTCGAACCCGTATAAAAGATATGGTCGTATTTGTAACCAAGATATTCAGTCGTAATAGCTGCTCCACCTTCGACCACTTTAACAATACGCTCATCAAAAGTTTGGTTTAAAATGCGTGCAATCATTGCAGATGTATGAGAAGCAATTTCACTTGGCTTTAGCAGAACAGTATTTCCTGCCGCAATTGCACCCACTAAAGGAATTATGGTAAGATTAATGGGATAATTCCATGCACCGATAATCATGACGACACCTTTCGGTTCATAATGCGTTTCACTATTTGAAGGAAAAAGTACCAATGGATTATTCACATCTTGACTTTTCATATACCCTTTCAGTTTCTTTTTAAAGTGTTTAATCTCTAAATAAAAAGGTAAAAGCTCGGTTAAAAGAGATTCGAATGCTGGTTTTTGAAAATCAGCATGAATCGCATCAACAAGGTATTTTTCATTCTGCCGAATGACTTTTTCTAATGTATTTAAGTGGTCAATACGTTGTTTATACGTTTTGTTTAATCCACCGTTAAAACCTACATGAAGGTTTTCAACGATAATTTGGGAACGTTCCATTTATTCTTCTTGATTTTTCAGTGACGCATATTAAGTTCCAAAGTGCTCTAGCACCAACATTTGCATTCCAATCACCGTTTTCTTCTGGAGCTACTTCGTTTAAGTCAAAGGCAATAATACGTTTTCCTTTTTCGATTAATTGGAAAAGTAAGTAAGTAATTTCACCTAACTCAAAGCCACCAGCGACAGGTGTACCAGTATTTGGACACAAATTTGGTTTTAGACCATCAATATCGAACGAAATATACACATTTTCTGGGAGTTGATCTATTATTTCATCGACAATTTGTGCCCACGCTTTTCCATTGTATTGCGCTTCGCGAATGTCCCAATCGAAAAATGTCTTGATTTTATCCTTACGCTGTGCCGCAAAGTCAACTTCAGATTGTGCGATATCACGAACGCCAATTTGGACTAATTTGACTAGATTTTTGCAATTGGTTACCACGTTGTACATGATACTTGCATGTGATTGTTGAAATCCTTCGTAGGCATTTCGTAAATCAGCATGTGCATCAATTTGTAAAATACCAAACGGTTGACCTTGTTCATCTAATGCTTCGATTAAACCAAGTGGAGTAGAGTGTTCACCTCCTAAAACGGCAGGTACTTTTCCTTGTTTCATCAATTCGATGGAGCGCTCTTTTAGATTATCTTTCAGTGCATTTTGTGTCTCGTCGATGGTTTGAACTAATGTTTTGAAAGCTAGATTATTTTCCAAAACACCGCCTTCTTCTAAGAATTGAATATAGGATAGCGCTTTTTCACATAAATCATCATTAATGGCTTTCCATTCGGTTGAAATAGGTGACATGTAGACTTTCGTTTGCCACGCATTTTCTAATTTTGGATGGAAAAAGTCCAATTGTGGTGAAGCATCTAAAATAGCTTGAGGACCATTGCTCGTTCCTTTTCCATACGAAGCTGTGGCATCCCAAGGAATAGGTGTGATTACAATTTGTGCTTCGTTTTCATCGACTGGAAAACCGAATAGATTTCCGTTGGCAATTCCAACTCCGTTTGGGTCAAAAGTCATAAATTTAACTGTTTATTAGTGTGTTACCGTTTTTTTAACCGCTAAGTTCGCAAAGAAGGCACAAAGGACGCAAAGGATACTTCATGAACTTTCTATAAGTCTTTATCCATTCATTCACCCAAATAAACGAAAATTTTAACTCAACGAGTGATTAGGATGTCAAAATAAAACAAATCCCCCTTTCAATTATCTAATGAGAACAAAAAGGGGGAATATTTTCAATCGCTAATAAGCGAACTATTTCAATAATTCTTTCACGAAGTTAGGCGTTGCAAAACTTCCTCTGTGAACATCTGCATTGTAGTAACGCAATCCTTTCGCTTCAACAAACGCATCTACTTCGGTATCTTTGTTCAAGTTTTTAGGATGCGCAACACCTTTCAATCCATATTGGAAACTCCACATTCCTGAAGGGTATGTTGGAACGAAGAATAACGAAACGGGCGCATTATCTTTTCCGAAAATTCCTCTTAACGTAAAGTTCATTTCAGAGAATGCTTTTTCGTTGAACTTTGGAGATTCTCCTTGCGTTACTAAAATTCCACCATCCTTTAAAATACGGTGACAATTTTTGTAGAAATCCACAGAGAATAAACCTTCTGCTGGACCAACAGGATCTGAACCATCGACAATAACGATATCGTATGTTTCGTCAGCAGCATTTTTCACAAACGCAATTCCGTCGTCTACTTTTAAATCTAATTTTGGATTGTCGAATGCAGAAGCAATTTCAGGAAGGTGCAATTTACACGCTTCAATCACATTTCCGTCGATTTCAACCATCGTTACTTTTTCTACGCATTCATGACGTAAAACCTCACGTACTGAACCACCGTCGCCACCACCAATCACTAAAATATTTTTCGCATTTCCATGAGTAAACATAGCAGGGTGAGAAATCATTTCGTGGTAATGAAATTCGTCATTGATAGTCGTCATCACCATATCGTCAATCGCCAACATCTTACCGTATTTGTATGATTCTAATACTCTTACACGTTGAAAAACAGATTCTTTATCATAGAAAACTTCACCCGTATAACGCAATGAAAGTGCTTGATCATCATCTTTATCTGTAAACCAAATATTACGAGTGTACATCTCTGGATTTCTCCATTCACCCGCTTTTTCACGCATAGTAGAAAGGTCGAAATTAGTACGCTCCAATAATTGAATAGCACCTCTTTTCATTTCAATAGCGGAATATTGTTTCGCACCAAATTTCTCTTTCAAATAATCAAAAGAAATCCATGCATCCATTTCTCCACACGTGAATAAATCAACGGCAGCATATCCATATTCTGGCCATGTATGAATGGCTAAGTGACTTTCTTGAATTACCACCACTCCCGAAACTCCGTACGGAGAGAAATGATGAAATGTAGAATTAATCACGGTAGCATGTGCTTCTCTAGCAGCTGCCACCATATCGCGCTCAATAGATGAAACGTCGTTCATCACTTGCGGATCACAACCCATAAACTCAACGAGAATATGATTTCCTAATGCGTTACTCATTCTTTATTCTGTGTATTTAAAAAGTTAGAGTGCAAAATTACAATAATTCAATAAGATTGTAAAATGTTTAGGTGCTAATTGACTAAAAATTAATTTTTTCAGTAGTCTAATTGATAGAAAATTAGGGTGTAGTAATTACAACCAAAAAGAATTCATCAAATAAAAAGTCCGATGGATTTGTTGGGTAATTAACGAGGTTTTATATATTTACAGTAATAAAAGAAAAAACGTTGTGAACAATTTCGATTTTGATATATCAGATTTGAATGATAAACGACTGAAAACGGATTTATCACTAATTATCAAGAAGTTAATTAGAAAAGGTATAATGGATGTTTACGTAATTATGAAGTAGTAGCGAAGCTAATTACGTAGAATGGATACGGTTAGCGGCAAGCTGAAAACAAAAAAGGAACTCAATTAAGAATTCCTTTTTAAATCTTCTACTTGATTACGTTCCAATAAAGGAAGAGGCTTTAACAAGTCTATATGTTGCAAATATACAAATAAATATTCGATATTGCATAATATATGAAAAATGAATTAAGAAATAAATATTTATCAAGACCGCGACATAATAGATATCTAAATGCGACTGGCAATGACAACAATCGAGCTAAAAAATTATATAATGCGAATATAAGATTAGCACAATCTACACATCCCATCTTAACTCAATTTGAAGTCGTTTTGAGGAATAGTTTAAATCTTCAGCTTTCAAGCTATTTTGTTGATACCGATTGGATTATCAATCAAAAAAATGGGTTTATGAAAAACAGCTCGTTACGTCATTCGAACTTTTTTTTAAGACGTTCCGTTCAAAAGACCGAGGATAAATTGACAAGAAGAGGAATTCCAATTACGAGTGGTAAAATAATATCTGATCAAACTTTCGGCTTCTGGATAGCATTATTTCTTGGACATCACTATTCTCTTATCGGAGGTCAACCAATTCATATTTTTGTAAATAAACCAACTGCAGAAGACAGGGCAAGTATTTATTCAAAATTAGACGACATACGAAATTTTAGAAATCGAGTTAACCACTGCGAACCTCTATGTTTCAATGGAAATAATATTGATTGCAATGAAGTTTTAAATATAAGAACAAAACTATACCAGCTTATAGAATGGATAGAACCAGAATTAATTCCATTTTTTGAGAGTATCGATAATATTCAAAGTAAAGTAAATAACATAATGAGAATATAAAAAGCTAGTTGATAATAAGGATGTATAAAAAAATTGCCGAAAGACGAAATCTCGGTAGCTTGGCGAAATGTTATTCTTACTATAAGCCAGCACATCAAAATAATATTTATCCGATTTGTTGAATGTTTAACGAAATTTTTTACATTTACATCCACAAAATAAATGCGTCATGAACTATCCCGATTTTGATATGTTAGATTTGAATGATAAATTCGTTCTTACTCGTTTGTCATTCATTCTAAGTGTTTTAATTAGAAAAGATATAGTGGAAATAGACGCAATATCACGTTAATTCACTCATTAATCGTTATTTTAAAAAAAACATAATCCTTATGAAAATTCAACCATTATACATTGACAGATTAATAAATTCAGTAGGAACAGAAACCTTTATAAAGTACTTCGACAAATTCCCTTCGTTAAACAGAGAGGAATTAATTTTATTATTCGAAAATAACAATGAAATGTGGGAAGAAAGCAGTAGGGATCAAAAAGCAAGTAATGGTAAAAGGATTTTTAAAGAAGGACTTGAATCAGAAGCTTTGGAATATATAATTCTGAAAAAGAAGGAAAACAATATCCCTAATGGTTCTTGGGTAAAAAAAAGAGCCAAAGAAATTTATAAGGATTACAATCTAACGAGTGTAATACACTCTGAAGTAGAGAAAGTTTCTCGAATAGAAAAGGAAATACTCGTGAAGTATAGACTTCAGCAAGGTGAATTCAGAAGAAATCTCTTACTTTATTGGGAAGGCTGTTCAGTTACTGAATGCAAAAATAGTGCTCTATTAATCGCATCACATATTAAACCATATTCTGAATCAAATGATGATGAAAAGTATGACACAAGCAATGGATTATTATTAACACCTACTTTCGACAAGCTTTTTGATCGCTACTTAATATCATTTAATAATGACGGAACAATTATAGTATCTGGAAGTCTTGAACAAGCTGATTTGGCAAGTTTAAAGATCACAATGAATGAAACCCTCCAATCAAAAAAAATTACGCCAGCTATAAAGAAATATTTAGAACATCATAGATATAAATTTGAGCTCAAGGAAAAAACAACAGCCTATACAAAATCGTTACCTGTAAGCTTTTAAACACATACACACACGAAAATGACATTAATTAGAACTTTTCATCTAATTGGACAAGGAGCATTTTACACTGAAAGGCATAGTTTTAATGGGACTGACTTTAATATAGTTTACGATTGTGGATCAACAACTCTCAAAGGGAAGAAATTAGAAAGTAAAATAAAATCAACATTTCCAAAAAACCATACCATTGACATTTTATTTATTTCCCACTTTCACGCTGACCACATTAACGGCATTGAAGTCCTTTCTAAGCATTGTAAAATAAAAAAAGTTGTATTACCACAAATTGACGATGTAGCAAAGACATTATTGAAAGTGACAAACTTAATTGATAGCAATTTTTCTGATACAAATTTGATTGATAGTCCAGAAGATTTTTTCGGTGAGGATGTACCAATTATAAGGATTGAACCGAGTGAAATTAATCCTAATTCAGATGGTATTGGACTGAATGACCCAACAGATATTTCTAAAATGGGAGGCTCTGCTAATAAGCCAAGTGGAACAGTATTTACACCTATTTATGGTATTGACTGGTTCTTTATTCCTTTTAATTACGAACACAGTTTAAGAAAAACTCAATTTGTAAATGCACTTAAGACCTATGGATTAACTTTAACAGACATTGATACTATAACCAAAATCAATAAGCACAAGAGTATTATTATCCAAGCTTACAAAGATATTGATGGAGATCTAAATAAAAATTCAATGATTTTGTTTTCAGGTAAAAATACAGACGACGAAATTCATTGCGTTGAAAACTATCATCACTTTCATTTTCACAGACATTTTCATTTTCAAAGTGGCTGTTTGTATATGGGGGATATTGATTTGAATGAACCTAATATTGTAGCAGACATTAATGCGAAGTTAAGACAATTACTTCCATTCATTGGGACATTGCAAGTTCCACATCACGGCTCTGTTTATAACTTTGCAAGTTCAATTTTGCAAAATAAAGTTCGTTGTGCAATATTTTCATTCGGGACAACAAACACATACGGTCATCCATCAGACAGAATTATTGGCGATATAATATCAAACGATATATATCCTCATCTTGTGACAGAAGAACAAACTACAATGGTGACACAATGGAAAAAACCATAAGGTAATAGGGCTAGCGAAAAAGCGGATTCAGTGCTCAATGAAGCTTTTCCGATAAGACGGAACAGACGTGTAAAGAGTCTAAACAAAAACAAATAAATAATTAAACAAATTTAAATTAAAAATTATGAAAAAATTAATCTTAACACTCGCAATTACTTTAATGTCTTTAATGTCTTTTGCACAAAAAGTAACATTTAAACTAACTGGTTTTGAGGATATAACTAAAACATGTGTTACGTATAGTGACAATGTTTTTGTGGGTGAATTACAAGTTTTACATTTTAAATCTTCTGATGAATTAACAGTTGAAACTTTTGATAATTATAATGGAAATGATTTTAGAGTATTTAATAGTAATACTAATGGTGATATTGTAGTAAATAGTGTACAAGGTGATTACACAGGTGAATTACAATTATCAGATGGAACATATTATTTAATGTATGTATATAATGATAATGGTGATTTTTATCCAAATTATGTTAAATTGATTGTTGGTGATGCAACTGATTTTGTTCAATCAGTAGGAGTTAATGATATTGCAGTTGAAGATATTGAATTGCTTGTATATCCAAATCCGGTTACGGATATTGTAAATGTGAAGTTTGATTCTAGAGTTGCGTTACCAGTTGAGTTGTATACATTATCTGGACAGTTGTTAGAGATGAATACAGCGACTTTTGAAGGTATGAATGAGGTGCAATTGAATATGTCAGATAGGACACCAGGAATGTACTTCGTTAAAGTTGGTAATGTTACTCAGAAGTTTGTCGTAGAATAAGCTTTGAATTAAAACAAAACCAAGAATACATTATTAAACAAATTTAAATTAAAAATTATGAAAAAATTAATCTTAACACTCACAATTACTCTAATGTCTTTAATGTCTTTTGCACAATCTGTAACATTTACACAAGGTGAATGTGATACAACAATTACTGCTGTTCTAGGTATAGATACTGCTAATACTATTCATATTAAAAATAATGAAGAATTTAGTGTTGAATTATCTAGTGTTTTAGCATTTCAAATAAGAAGTAAAGATAGTACAGATAGACCGTATTATCAAAATGATACAATATTAGAGGGATTTACATTTAATATTATATCAAATGGTACATATTATTTAGTATATCAAAATAGTGATTATAAATATTACATTAAATTGATTGTTGGTGATCAAACTGAATGTGAATATCAAGCACATTTAGGAGTTAAAGATATTGTTGTTGAAGATATTGAATTGGTTGTTTATCCGAATCCAGTTACAGATATTGTAAATGTGAAGTTTGATTCTAGAGTTGCGTTACCAGTTGAGTTGTATACATTATCTGGGCAGTTGTTAGAGACGAATGTAGATACTTTTGAGGGTATGAATGAGGTTACATTGAATATGTCAGATTTGGCACCAGGAATGTACTTAGTTAAAGTTGGTAATGTTACTAAGAAGTTTGTCGTAGAATAAACGTTAAAAACACTTATGAAAAGGTGCAAAGTTCTATATGATTTTTGCACCTTTTTTTGTTGTTAGGATACAATTTTTGTAATTCCAATTCTCACTTATTCAATAATCACTTGATACCCACCATATTTACGAATGTTAATCACCGTATTATCGTCAAAGAGTAAATATTGACCTCTGATTCCCATTAGTTTCTTAGTGAATTGAATTTCTTTCTCCAAATTGATAGAATTCACTTTTGTCGGATAACTGATAACAGGATAATTAAAAAGATGTACTTCTTCATCTTCTGTAATCAAATCGGTAATATCTTGTGGTAATTGCTCCGCTATACGCCATTTTTCTTCCACCAAATCAATTTCGTCATTCGTTTTATTGGTGAGCATGTTTCGCCAATTTGTTTTGTCAGTAAGGAAATCTTTTAAGGCAACTTCGACTCTTCCAGCTTCATATCGATTGGGTGTTTCTGCAAAAATAAGTGTCGATTTCGCTCCTTGATCTATCCAACGTGTGAAGACATTTCCTTTACTTGTAATACCAACTTTTATTGTGTCGGTTGCTGCTAAATAAACGACGTGTGGCTGATTGTGATTATCTTGTTCCCATTGAATGTCACGCCCTTTTCCTAAATGCGCTTCACATAATTCTGGTCGAATGATACAATCCGAACATTCTGCTGCGGATTGAAAACAACGGTAACAAAATCCTTGACTGAAAGAAGTTTTCGTTTTTGAACCACATTTCATGCAAAATATGGAACCTGTCCATTGCATTGAAAACAGATGACCAATTTTGTCATTCATGTTTATTAATTGGTCGTTCAGCGAAAGACGGTATTGAATCGTTTCACTTTGATTCACAAACATTTTGGTTAAATTTCCTTGATTCATTCTTGTCCTAATTCATCTAATTGCATCACTAATTCCTCCCAATTCGTCGTCTCCGCTTCTATAGTTGCTTTTTTGCTATTGTAATTTTCAATCGTCTGATTGGCTTTTGCTTCATTGGAATAGTCAATATTCGACATTTCCAGTTCTAATAGCGCCATTTCTTGCTCCAATTTTTCAATCAGTTCCTCTGCTTTTTTGACTTTCCCTTGCAGTTGTGAACGTTGTTTTCGGGTTTCACGACTTTCAGGTTCCTTTTCTTTTACAACTACGACAGGTTCTTTTTTCTCTTTCTCCTTCTTAACAGAAGAATTCATGGATAAATTAGCCATTTTTCGCTGTAAATATTCCTTCACGCCAAAGTGGTTGATCGTCAGTGTTTTATTTTCAATGTCCCAAATACGATTGGTCAGTCCGTCTAAAAATTCACGGTCGTGAGAAACAATGATGAATGAACCTTCATAATCAATTAATGCTTGCTTTAAAACGTCTTTACTTTGAATGTCTAAGTGATTGGTTGGCTCATCGAGAATCAAGGTATTGGACGAACTTAACAACAATTGACATAGAGCTAAACGTGTTTTTTCTCCACCGGAAAGCACACTAACTTTCTTATCGACAGCTTCACCTGAAAATAAAAATGCTCCTAATATTTTGCGTAAATCTTTTCGAATGTTTCCAACAGCAATATCATCGACAGTTTCAAAAACGGACTTTTTAGGGTCGAGTTGATCGGCTTGATTTTGCGCGAAATAGGTAATGTTCACATTGTGGCCATATTCCACACTTCCCGTTCCTTCAATTTCCTTCATAATGAGTTTCAGAAGGGTCGATTTACCAATTCCATTCGGTCCTAAAAGCGCAATTTTCTCGCCTCTTCCAACGGTGATATTGATGTTTTCAAAGAGCACTCTGTCGCCGTATGCTTTTCCTAAATCATGCAATCCAAGTACCCATTTTCCAGGTTGAACGCTTAATGGAAATGAAAGGTGCATTTTTGCTACGCTATCGTTTTCCACTTCGATGACATCTGTTCGGTCTAATTTCTTGATTAACGATTGTGCAAATGCCGCTTTCGTAGCTTTTGCTCGGTACTTATCAATTAATTCTTTGGTTTGCTTGATCTCTTTATCTTGTTGTTTCTTCGAACGTTGTAGTTGCTCCAATTCTTCTTCTCGCTTGACTTTATAGACCGAATAATTGTACGGATAATCATACGCTTTTCCTTTCATCAACTCGATGGTACGATTGGTGACGTTGTCTAAGAAAAGACGGTCGTGAGAAATAACCACCACCAATCCGTCATATTTCTGTAAATAATCTTCTAACCAAGCAATCGAAATGATATCCAAGTGATTGGTCGGCTCATCTAATAGAATGACATTCGGCTTGTTGACTAATATTTTAGCTAATTCAGCGCGCATTTTCCAACCTCCAGAAAACGTTTTCAACTGTTTTGGAAAGTCTTCCAGATGAAATCCTAATCCTTCTAAAGTGGAAGCAATTTTTTCTTCCCACTGGAAACCATCCAAGATATTAAATTGATGATTAACTTCATTTAATTTACTCAAAAGTTCCAAATATGAATCGGTTTCGTAATCCGTTCGATTCACAATCTCATGATTAATGGAATCTATCTGTTCTCTTAAATAATTCAATTCTTCATTTGAAAAATTAAGATAATCAAAGACTGTTTTGGTTTCGTCCACATGAATATCTTGCGTCAAAAAGCCCACTTTACATTCTTTTGGTTTATGGATTTTTCCTTCGGAAGGCTGATTCCAACCTGCTATTAATTTTAGCATAGTCGACTTTCCCGCACCGTTTTTTCCCGTCAAACCGATTTTGTCATTGCGGTTTAATTGTAACGAAATATCATTAAATAAATACCCTTGTGGGAGATGAACGCCTACTTTTTCCAGATTAACCATTTTGCAAAGATAGGATTCAGCGGTGAACTCTATCTCTATCTTTTAATTTTTCTCTAAGAAATAGTAAGGAATTCAGTCATCGTCATAAGAAATACCAATTATCGTTATTTGAAAAAGGTAAAAAAGACGACCTAAATTTGGGTTATGAAGTTTACTTTGCGACCATTGCGCCTTCTCCGTGTCATTGCGGTTAAAAAAAATGATATCACTAATAGTAAACTATCTACCCCAAGAAATTAAATTTACTATTTTTACAAGAAATAAAAATCACAACAATGACACTTTCAGAATTAAAATCCCGCTTATCTATCCCTGTAATTGTATCACCGATGTTTTTGGTTTCAGGTACGAAATTGGTTATCGAATCGTGTAAAAACGGTATTCTAGGAACTTTTCCATCATTAAATGGAAGAACGAATGAGGATTTTGAGAACATGCTGAAAGAGATTACCAGCGAGTTAAAGAAATTTGAAGAAGAAACTGGCATAAAACCTGCTCCGTTTGGCGTTAATATTATCGTGAATAGAACCAATCCACGTGTGATTTCTGATTTACAGTTGTGCGCCAAATATAATGTTCCTTTGATTATCACCTCTTTAGGAGCAGTGAAAGACGTCGTTGATGCTGTTCATGGTTATGGCGGTTTGGTGTTTCACGATGTCATCAAAAAGCGTCATGCAGAAAAAGCGATGGAAGCAGGAGCAGATGGCATTATTTGCGTTGCTGCTGGAGCTGGAGGTCATGCAGGATTAGCGAATCCTTTTGCATTATTGAGTGAAATTCGTTCTTTTTACAATGGTGCTTTAATTCTCGCTGGTTCGATTAATTCAGGTGGAGATGTTGTCGCTGCCGAATGTATGGGTGCCGATTTCGCCTACATGGGAACGCACTTTATCACTTCACAAGAGAGTTTAGCTTCCGCTGAATACAAAGAATTAATTGTAGAGTCAGAGATAAAAGACATTATTTATACGAACGCCGTTTCGGGCGTAAATGCCAATTTTATGGCGAAAAGTATCGAAAAAGCGGGTGTTGATTTAACCGAAATAGGCGAGGAGGACTTTTCGAAATTAAGCGAGAGTCATTCCAAAGCGTGGAAAGATATTTGGTCTGCCGGTCATGGTGTAACGAGTATTCATGCTGTTAAGCCCATTCAAGAAATAGTAACGGTTTTGAAAAAAGAATACCGTTCCACATTAGAGAATCAGGCGAAAAAACTCGAAAATATTAAGAAATAGTCGATATGAATTTGGTTATGAAAATAACATCACCATTGATTTGGAGTAACAGAGTGTTCGACGATTTAAACGCTTTAAATTAATACGAAGATTTAAGTTATTTCTTTCAATTCTATTAATGCCTCGGTATTTGGTGCTGTGGATCTCCTTTGGAATTAGTAACTTATACAAGTTTAGTTTATCCGTTGTGATTTTTGCTGCGTTTGACAACACTAAAGTATCAATCACCTTACCTAGATTCATTTTATTTCTCCTTCCAACGGTGAAATCAATAATTTCCCTAGATATTACTTCATATGAATAAGCAATACAAATACGGTTTATCTTACATTTAACATACGTAAATAATTCATCCACTTCAAAGCTTTTGACGTTTATAATAGAAAATGGACGCTGGATTCGATGGGCTATTTTCTTAATCCGACGAATAACCGTTGTGGGAGATATATTTAATATTCTTGATGTACTGCGTATTCCACACCCTTCTTTTGTTAATAGAATAATCTGTTTATCTGTAATTAAAGATGATGAATAGCTAAGGATATTTAAATTGAGATGTAGCCATATAATTCAAACCAATATGAGAATTATTACTCAGTTTAATTCTTTTTACTTTTTGTCCGTCAAAAAGTAACAAAAACCTCGTCACCGTGATCTTTTTAGTCACCCAAATGCGCTTATCTCCTACAAAAATAAACACCGATTGTATATCTGTATATAATTCAACTTCATTGAATTAAACAGCTATAACATCGGCATTATACTTTGAACTTATTTTACACTTTATCAAGTATAAACTCGCTGCGCTCAAACAGTTATTTTTGTTTCGGAGATTTCACTGTTTGGGTACCGACTAAAAAATCAATGTGACATCCTAAACTGTCTTCGAGTAGCTATTTACGAATATCTCTAATTTTAATAATTAACTATTTTATCGTTTAAATTCCAATATATCAAATTAAGTTAACTGAATAGCTATAATGCTCCTGAAAATAATGAAGACATTCTTTACATTTATATTTTCTACTTCCATTTCCCTGAAAGCCATTCTTTACAACACGCTTACTTTCACAATACCTACATTTCATACATCCGATATTTGATAACACATAGTATCTACTTTCTAATTTTAAAGCATTCTAAACTATCTAAAAATAGATAGACACATTATGTATTCACTGTTTTTTAATGTGTCTAAATAGTAAAAACGTTGATAATCAGCTGTTTATTTTTAAATAAATCAAACATCCGATAATTGAGTACATTACCAAGAAAAGGATTGTTAATAACTTTTTGCTGAAAAGCAAATGTTTCTATCTTCTTGATTGGCTTCTAAGTTGGTTAGTACAAATTGTTTTAATGTCATTTTACCGATTATTAATTTACTTCAAAAAATACTACATTTCATACATCCGATACCCCGAAGAAGCCACGAAGTGAATTGAGTACATTACCGATTATTTTTGAATAAATCAAATATCCGATAATTGAGTACATTACCTTACCTTTTTGTTGTCTTGGGAGTTGAAGCGCAACTAATTTTTTTGAAAAATATTTTCCCTAAACCTTTTTGATTTTGCTTAGGCATTGTACCTGACATTAAAAAGATGGTGTCTTTGTTTTCTACATAAGGTGAATAAAAATTTATATCCTCATATTTTTTATTAATTGTTCCAAAATACATTTTATTATAATCATACGCATCATCCGTTCCAGATAACCAATATCCGACAGTATCATAAAAATAAGGAGTATCTATTGAAATACTAAATGTAGAATCAGGATAGAATGCTAGTTCTAATGTTGATAAGTTTATTTTATCTTTTTGGGTTAAATAAGTTTTACTTGTATCAATAACATAACACCCTATTATACTTCTTCTATTTTTTTCTATAGAATATTGAAAATTGCATGAATTAAATAAAAACAATACAATGCATAGGATTGTTAATTTATTTATTGAGTTTCTCATTTGGTATATATAAATAAAATGTCTGACTGATATTTCCATATGGAGTTATTTCATTGGCTCTTCTAACATAAGATTTTGCAGGTATATGCTTGTTGTTAACATCTTTAGAAATATCACCAGAATATAAACTTGTAATATTAAATATCTTAATATAAATTCCGCTTTTAACTGGTGAAATTGTAATCTGAGCTGACCCAACCATACCTACAATACTACTAAAAAACCCATTTCTTGATGCATCACTAGCCAATTCACCTGATCCAAAACTAAATTGCTTATTTTCTAACTTAAATCCTTTTTTATACTTATCTATTGCGTAGTTTAGAATACTAGATCCTATGAATTTAGAGCTAATTATACCATTTACCGGAAACACATAATTTTCAGCTCCTTTACCAGTAACAAAATTATTTATTAAATGGTTTACTATAAATGCCTCATAATTATTCGTCCTATTGGACTGATTCTCATCTACATGCAAGGTTGAATTATTTGAAACCTTCATATTAAACTTATTTAGAAGATCACCATCTGTATCGCTTACATACTTTGTTTCACAATCATTCGTTTCAGATTGAAAACTACCTTTTATCTGTGAATCTTCAGCAGACCAAGCACTTCTACTAAAGAGATTTTGTTTTGCATCATTCCTTGCGCTCATTGCCGAAACAAAGTCAACAGTTTTTTTTGCGATTTTTTCACTTGCCCCATCGTTTTTGGGATTCTCTGAAGGTTCAAGCCCCTCAAGTTCCACCATGTCAATTAACCTATTCCCACTAAACTGATATGAAGAATAGTACGGATATTTTCTAAACAGTGGGTCAATAGCAAAGAACCTTCCTAATCTCGTATCGTGCATACGATACGTATAGTTATATGAGTTCCCTCGTCCTTTGATCTCATCGTCTCGTTCTTGATTTTGGAACCCATAACGATACCCACCATTTACAGCTACCATCTTTGAACTCGTAATCGTATCGTGTGTTTTGAGTACTTCCTTATAAATATACAAATTCTCTACTTTCTTGTCTGGATCGAAGAAAGAAACCTCCAAATACATTGGTCGGTCGGGATATTTATCCGTAAATGTTCCGTCTAACAAGCCGTTTACGTAAAACTCCACATTTCCGTTATTACGCCATATACGGTAAACGTCTCCATTTTGAAATAAACGAGGACTATTCAAATTCGTCTGATAAACACCACCTACATAAATATCCCGTGTCTTAGCTGTTGATGCCAAAAACCATCCGAAATCAGTACCTATTTCCTTGCCAGAAGGAGTGTGAGAAATTCCCACAGCGACATTGTAATAATTAGACAATTTGATGGATGTCGACGTTGAACTCGATTGAGAGAGGTTGTTGGTGACGAGCTCTTTTTGGTTAATATGACGGATGTCGTTTAGCAAATGTTTTTTTTGATAGATAAATGTAGGAAATATTTTTGGGAAAGCATTCTAAGCTACCGAAAAATAGATAAACACACTATGTATTTACTGG
Source organism: Taishania pollutisoli (assembly GCA_040394775.1). Taxonomy (GTDB): domain Bacteria; phylum Bacteroidota; class Bacteroidia; order Flavobacteriales_D; family Crocinitomicaceae; genus 40-80. Next base: position 162 of record JBEBRN010000060.1, on the reverse strand, counting down.
ATCTTAATGTGTTTAAATTGTGAAAATACTGGTTATCAGTAGTTTAATGTTGAATAAATCAAATTTGCGATACCTCGAAGAAGCCACGAAGTGAATTGAGTAGATTACCTGTTGAACAAAAGCTTCGCTAGCCTGATAACCACTTCCATATCACAATAATAC
>JBEBRN010000059.1:0-18645 GCA_040394775.1 Taishania pollutisoli | reverse complement strand
GGAATTTTTGAATTTCCTGTTCATAATCGGACGTATTATAATTCACGACAAAATCTGCTCCGAGACCTTTGACGCGTGCTATTTTTTTATCGTCACCGACTTTAGCAATAACGGTTGCGCCTTTATTTTTGCACATTTGTACTAATCCCAAACCAACGCCACCAGCAGCAGCATGAATGAGAACGATATCGTGTTTTCTAATTTCCGATTGATATAAACTCATGTAATACGCCGTCACATATTGTGTACTTAAAGCTAAAGCATCTGCATCTGACACAGCGTCGTCAATAGCAACAAAGGCGTCACTCTCAATGATCGAATGTTTGGCATAACCTCCAAACTGTGAGAAAGCTAAAACACGTTTTCCGATCCAATCTTTTTTCACATTTTCACCAACAGCCGTAATTTTTCCCACCACTTCATATCCGATGGTGGTTGGCAATGGTGGTGTTTCTCCGTATTTCCCTATGCGCGCCATGATATCGGCGTAGTTGATTCCGAAGGCACTGACTTCCACCAACACTTGTTGATCGTTCATGTGGAGTTCAATATTTTGCCAATGAAAAGCCACTTCCGGCGAACCGAATTTCGTTAAAACAAAGCCTTGAGATGGAAAAGTGTGCATGTGATAAAAATGCTAAAATACTAAAATATATTGGGATTGAAATCGATGAGATTCGCTAGGTTATGTCGCATTCTAAAGGCAATAGTGCAAAACAACATAAATAGATATAAAAATTGTAATTTTACAACGGTTTTGTGTATGATTAGTGGCGTGTTTAAGCACCTAATTTAGCAAATAAAAACCGAATAGAAAATCCGCGAGGATTTTCGTAAGTAGGCGAGAACCAGCCATTAATTATACACGTTGTAAGTAGTGCTTTTTTAGTTCACTTACTTAATTTCAAAATCCGAAATGCTCCTTGAATTACCAATGCAAAAACAATTGTTCCGATAATCAAATCAGGTTTATTAGAACTCAAATAAAGCACTAAAATTCCTGCAATAATTACTCCCAAATTGATAATCACGTCATTCGAAGTGAAAATCATACTCGCTTTCATATGTGCTTCTTCTTTGCTCTTTGACTTTTGCAAAATATAAAGACAAATTCCGTTTGCAATAAGTGCAAAAATCGAAACTATAATCATTGTTGAAAAATCGGGAAGTTTCTCGTTTCCGAAAAATCTTCTCAAGACTTCTACAAATCCAATAATCGCAAGTATTATTTGAAAATATCCAGCAAGTTTGGCAATCCGTTTTTTCTTTATTACTGTTCCGCCAACCGCAAACAAACTAATTCCGTATACAAAACTGTCCGCAAGCATATCTAAACTATCGGCAACAAGTCCTATAGATTTTGAGATAATTCCTGTTGTCATTTCAATAATGAAAAAAGCAAAATTTATGGCAAGTACAGACCAAAGTAGTTTTTTCTGATTTTCGTTTTCTTTAAATTCCGTTTGGTCGGTTTGTTCCGTTGAGATTTTTTTTCCACCTAAATTCAATTCGATAACGGACTTTTCGATTTGGTCAATTTCTCCGCTGTGAAAAACGGTCAATTTTCGATTCGGAATATCAAAGTCCAAATTCGCAATGCTTGAAATTCCGTCCAATTTCATTCGGATAAGATTTTCCTCTGATGGACAATCCATTTTGGTAATTTCAAATATTGTTTTATTCACTTGGTTTCTGGGTTTTTCGGCATTACTTACAACGGTTTGCATATGGCTTGTGGCGGTTTCGAAGTACTTTCCTGTCCACCGTAAACAATGCTGGCTACGGAGCGAAAGCCTTGCTGGCAGCCGTTCACCCGCCATAAGCTATATGCGTTGTTGGGCAAAGTTTTTATTTTTCATTGATTGAGTTCAATATTTCCTGTTCGCAAGCTTCAGATATTTCTTGTTCGTTATAATATAATGAATAGCCTGTTCCGTCAACAGTTACATTTTCTTGTAGAATGTTTATTTCAAAAACTTCCAATGTTTCAAGATTGAATAAGATTTGAACGTCAGAATGATTACCATTTGATGAGGATATTATCATTGACATATAGTCTGGTAATGGTTCATAATCTGGTAAAATCGGTTTGCTATGATACCAAGATGCAGAGAATGAAAAGGTCGGGTCATCCATATTTGAAAAGAAACTAGTTACACACTCAGGGAGACTAATTCTTCTATTTCCTATTTCTAATATAAGTTCCGAAGTGCTGAAGTTTGAAGGCGAATACTTGTCGGGAAGTCCAACAAGGGTTCCATCCTTTTTCAGTTTTATTGGAGTGTCTTCATGTGCGAAAACACTCGATGTACAGAATAGTAGAAATACTATTAGTATGTTTCTCATCTTTTAAATTTTGCCCAACTTACTTATAACCTACCAAAAGGTTGGATTAGTTGACGGAGTCCGACCCAAAACCCAACTTATTTGATAAAAGTTAACAATTTCAAATATAACCATAAATCTCTATAAATCATCAAACGGACTTTTAATATTTTGGTTATACTAAATATTTTGTGAATCAAATATAAGATAAATATTCTTTACTTAGATAAAAGTAATTAAAAATGGAATTCATATATTTTTTAGGAGAAATGTTGGGCATAACTAAAGACTTTGCTATTACTAAAATTGAGAAAAACGAATTAGAGAAAACGATTAATATCCATATTGAATATTTACCGAAGACTTATTCAAAGAATGGAAAAGAGTGCGCTATTTATGACCGTACTCTTGTTGGCAAATGGCAACATTTAAACTGGTTTGAATACAAATGTTATTTGATTGGTTCTTTACCTAGATACATTGCCGAAGATGGAAAGCCAAAGGTTGTTGACATTAATTTTGCTCCTCCTCAAAAAGGATATACATATTTGTTTGCAAGAGAAATTATTTATGCGTTAAAAAAAGTGCGAGTACAATCAACAGTTGCAGATTTATTCAATACAACAGATTATATCGTTAGAAGTATAATGGAATCAGCAGTTGAGAATGGCATAGAGAAACGGGGTTTAGTAAAAGACTTTAAGAACATCAGTTTAGATGAAAAGGCTTATACTAAGGGACATAATTATGCAACCATATTGATAGATGATGATACCAATACTGTGTTGGATATGGTCGAGGGAAGAAAAGAAGAGGATACTAAGAAACTATTTATAAATGTGAGTGGAGAAACTACACAACCTAAAAACCTCTCAAGCGTGGCTAATACGCGAGAATTTTAAAGGAGTGTTTACGGATAAACAAAATGCAGAAAGCAACTATAAACAGTGGAAAGAAAATGCACTGACTTTTTAAATTAATGCGGTAAATAAAGTTGTTGCAACATTCGACAGACACTTAAAAGGGATAATAAATGCGATAATCACCAGCACTTCTAGTGCAAAACATGAAAATAAAAATGGAGCCATTCAATCAGTTATTGCAAAAGCAAGAGGATTTAGAAATTTTGAACGATTTAGAATAAATACACTATTCTATTTTGGAAATTTAAGCCTCGTTCCACAAAATATTTAGTAATGCCTTGACAAAAGCAACTGAGATTCAGTTGCTTTTGTTTTCTATTCCTCTTCATAATTAGTTTCAAACTGAATTTAAAAAAGTATTATTCTTCTTCTTTCAGATTTTAATCCTATTTTTGCAATTCGCATAAATAAAGAGCTGAGGTGATACAAGTACTGGATAAAAAATTTAGCTCATTCTTGACAGCTGACGAAATTCAGCAAAGAATAGCTGAACTGGCGACAGAAATCAATACAGATTACAAAGGGAAGAAAATAACTTTTGTAGTTATTTTGAACGGCGCTTTCATGTTTGCCAGTGACTTGTTGAAGCAAATCGACGTGGCGTGCGAAATTCACTTCGTAAAAGTAAAATCGTACGAAGGGATGAAAAGTACAGGTCAAACGAAAGAAGTCATTGGATTGACGACGGACGTTTCAGGAAAAGATGTGATTGTGGTGGAAGACATTGTCGACACAGGAATTACAATAGATGGTATTAGCAATATGTTATGTGCTAATGACTGTAATTCAATTAAAATCGCTTCTTTACTGTTTAAACCTGATGCTTTTAAAGGAGTTAATAATCCACATTATGTTGGGTTTAGTATAGAAAATAAGTTTGTAGTGGGATATGGTTTAGATTATGATGATCACGGCCGAAATCTCGATGCTATTTTTCAATTAAATGAATAAAAAAATTAGTTATGTTTAATATCGTACTTTTTGGACCTCCGGGAGCAGGCAAAGGAACACAGTCGGAGAGATTAATTGAGAAATACAAACTTCATCATATTTCTACAGGCGATATATTCCGCATGCACATTTCACAGGATACGCCTTTAGGACTAGAAGTAAAGAAAATCATTGCTGACGGAATGTTGGTACCTGACTCCATTACTATTCGTATGTTGGAGGAAGAGGTTGCAAGTCATTCAGAAGCAAACGGATTTATTTTTGATGGTTTTCCTAGAACAGTTGCGCAAGCAGAAGCATTGGATCGCTTAATGGTGTCAAAAGGACAAAAAATTGATTTAGTACTGAAGTTAGATGTAACAGAGCAAACTATAAAGGATCGAATTGCAGAAAGAAGTAAAATCAGCGGTCGTGCAGATGATAGTGCTGAAAAATTAATCAAGCGTATTGACGAATATTTTACGAAAACCGTTCATGTTTTACCGTATTACGAGGAACAAAGAAAAGTGGTTGTTGTAAATGGAATTGGTGCAATTGATGAGGTTTCAGAGAGACTATTTGTTTCTATTGACGCTGTTCATTAATAAAGAAATTAAACCCAATGGCATCAGATAACTTCGTTGATTATGTGAAAATTCACTGTAAATCTGGAAACGGAGGAGGCGGTTCTACACATTACCGTAGAGAAAAATACATTCCTTTAGGTGGCCCAGATGGTGGTGATGGTGGCCGTGGAGGTCATATTATCGTTCGTGGGAACTCGCAACTTTGGACTTTGTTACACTTAAAGTATAATAAGCATACTAAAGCAGGTCATGGTGCGCATGGGTCAGGAAATTTAAAAACCGGTTCTCAAGGGCAAGATAAATACATCGAAGTACCTATTGGAACCATTGCTAGAGATGGTGAAACAAATGAAGTTTTGTTTGAAATCACCGCTAATGGGCAAGAAGAAATATTAGTAAAAGGTGGTCGTGGAGGTTTAGGAAATAATCACTTTAAATCATCAACGAATCGTGCACCACAATTTGCACAGCCAGGAGAACCCGGAATAGAAGGATGGATGACGCTTGAATTGAAAGTTCTTGCGGATGTTGGATTGGTAGGCTTTCCAAATGCTGGAAAAAGCACCTTACTTTCTGTAATAACAGCTGCCAAACCAGAAATTGGTAACTATCCATTTACCACACTTCGCCCAAATTTAGGAATTGTACAATATAGAGATTACCGTTCTTTTGTGATGGCAGATATTCCCGGAATTATCGAAGGTGCTCACGAAGGAAAGGGAATTGGTCACCGTTTTTTAAGACACATCGAGCGAAATTCACTTTTGCTTTTTATGATTCCTGCAGATAGCGATGACATACAAAAAGAGTACGACATTCTTCTGAATGAATTGACGCAATACAATCCAGAATTGTTAGATAAGAAAAGAGTATTGGCGATTACTAAGTCCGACATGTTAGACGACATAATGATCGAACAGATGAGAGAATTTGTACCGACTGGTATTCCATATCTATTTATCTCTTCAGTTGCTCAGAAAGGATTGGATGAACTGAAGGATCTATTGTGGAATGAATTAAATGAAGATGATCGACCTTTTTAAACATCTTGATCAACAACTCCTTCTTTTTATAAATAGCCTTCATACTACATGGTTAGATCCAATCATGTTTCAAGTCACTAAAATAAAGATATTCACTCCCTTATTTCTTATTTGGGGATTTGAACTCTTTCGTTGGGTTAAACTTAAAGCCTTTTTGGTTTTTGTAGTTTGCTTTGCTTTCTTGATTGTTTTAACCGATCAAACGGCTAACTTATCCAAAAACAATGTTGAACGTTATCGACCAACACATAATATTGAAATCGGACAAAATGTGCATGTGGTAAATGATTACCGCGGTGGAATGTATGGATTCTATTCAGGACATGCAGCGAATACTTTTGGAATAGCGATGTTCTTATTCTTATTGTTTAGAAAGCGAAAAACATGGATTAAGTATTCCTTTTTCCCATTTGCTATTTTGACGTCTTATTCCAGGGTGTATTTAGGTGTTCATTATCCTTTTGATATCTTCACTGGAATGCTTACTGGACTCTTTTATGGTTATTTTATTTATAGGATTTACGTTGCAATTATAGAGCGATATTTCAAATTGAACGAAAATCAACTTTAAATTAGGATTAAAAACAAGCGTTTAATCCTCGTCTATGACTTATATTATATCAATTTTTAAAAAATAAGCGGAATTTTTTACTTTTTTCATGGTGGATATATTAATTAATTTACTTTTGTCCTTGAAACAATAACAATCGATATGTCAGAAGATACTTTTGAATTAGTAGAAAAAGAAGATGTTTCTTCATTAGCATTCCCTCATGAAGATGTGTTAAAAAAGGCTGTTGATATAAAACTACGTACTGCTGAAATTAACCGTGCTATCTCTTTAGGAAATTTAGAACATCATAAAGTAAAGATTTACTTTCAAGACCAACTAGGAAAAAAATATGTGGACACTACCATTTGGGCAGTCACAGAAGATGCTATAGTTTTGAAGCAAAATGTTGTAATTCCAACCTCTCGAATCATTAAAATAGAAATTTAATACACGTATGGTTAAAAAACGCGCTATTGTTAGCTATGAAAAGCTTGCTGTAGATCAGAAGAAGAAGTTAGAAAAAGCATTTCCTGATGGATACAGAGATGCTATGACTCAAATTAAAACTCCCACTGGAGAAACTTTGGATGCCATTTTTTGGGAGACAGAGGAAATTATCTATTTGGTCAAGTTATTAAAGCCGCAGATGAAGGCACTGTCGTTAGATGATGACGAAGATAGTGACGATGATGAGCTAGATGATGATATTGACGTTAAAGTAGAAGAAGAAGATGATGACGCTCCAGTTGACGATGACGATGATGATTCGTATGGAGATACTCCTGAAGATGGAGATGAAGATGAATAAAAAGATGATGAATCAAAAAATGCGGTCCTAAAGCCGCATTTTTTTTGTAGTCTTAATTTTAAGATTAACAAAATTCGTTATAGACTTCTTTTAGGTTATCACTTACTTTTGTAGCAGATGCCCCTTCGATATGATGTCTTTCCATAAAAGAAACTAACTCACCGTCTTTAAATAATGCGATGGATGGAGAAGAAGCTGGATAAGATAAGAAATGTTTTCTTGCCTGAGCCACAGCCTCATTATCAAATCCTGCAAATACAGTGATTAACTTTGTAGGTATTTTATCGTTAGACAAAGACATTTTAACTCCAGGACGCATATTCCCTGCAGCACATCCACAAACGGAATTTACTACAACTAATACTGTTCCTTTAGTGTTGTTTATAACGTCATCAACTTGCTGAGGAGAAGTTAAATCTTCAAAGCCTACTTCAACAAGTTCTTGTTTCATTGGTAATACTAATGCTTCTGGATACATAATCTAATATTTTTATATGCAAAAATAGTGATTATTTTTGGATATCTTAAATTAAGATAAATATATCTTAAAATATCTATATGCTTTAAAAATTAAGTATGAGCTTTAGATTGTAGCGTCTTTGTGTCAGATAGTTTGGAACAGCATATTGCGTACCGCTGACGTCCATTACCCACTGATGTGACAACACATTATTGATTCCAAGCAGGTTGTAAACCTCGAAAGATAAAATAGCATCTTTAATCCACTTTACTTTAAGCGTACCTTTCTGACGCTTGTTATAAAGGAAATCATAAGCAATACCAAAGTCTACACGGAAATAGGCTTTTTGACGAAGTGTATCCGCATATCTATTATGATCTGGCGGTCCATATGGAAGTGGCGTATTAAACATCAGCGTGAGCGTTCCTGAAAGTGCTTCAAAACGTGGCATATTATCTTGAAATAGAATAGCAAAATTCATCCATTGATCTGTTGGACGTGGAATAAATCCAGGATTGATAGTGCTGCTATCAACCACCACTTGATCATCACTGTAACCAAAGACAATCTTTTCACCCGCAGCGTTGTAATAAACGTTATAGGAATCGTTCAAGATGTTTTCCTTGGTAGACATCCAGCCGACCTTAAAGAAAGACTGTAAATCATTGATAAATTCTCCGTTGATGTTAAAGTCAATTCCATATGCGTATGCTACAGCATCGTTGTTCGCAAAGTAACGGGTTCTGACATTGTCCACTTCATACGGATTGACGTCCCATAAATATTTGTAATAGGCTTCAGCCATAAATTTGAAAGGCGTTTTACGTCCCCACATGTTAAATGTAAACTCACTTCCCGCCACGACATGGAAGGATTTTTGAGATTTTACATTCAAGTTTAAATTACCATCGAGCGTTCTAAATTCTCGGTAAAAAGGTGGCTGGTAATACATTCCTGTCGCAATCTTAAACATCGTGTTTCGCCTGTAAATACGATCATTTTTAAACATAAAGGAACGCGGATAAAAATATAAACCAGCTCGTGGTGTGACGTATACCTCGTTATTTATTGCTGTATAACCAGCACGTGTTCCAATTGTAAATTCAATACGTTTCAAGGAACTTGGTAAGGTGTCGATAATCATGACACGCTGCTTCCTTCCCATTGAATCTTTAAACGTTGCTTTTATATTGACAGGATATTCACGAATGTAATTGTTACTACGAAAAGCATATTGAATATAACTAGAGATACGTTGATCGTTTAAAGCCAATTTACCCTTAATTACTTCTTGCATTTTGATTTCTTTTCCGTTAGGGTCTTGTGGTAAACTGTATCCCGCCGAGTCAATCATGTGCCATTCACTCAAGACATCATGGAAATCATCTATTTGGTAATTCACTCCCCATTTTATGGAAGAACGTTGACTTTTCCAGTACGTGTCAAAATCACTTTCTCTGTCGGCAAAACGATATTCCCCATTATGATAAATATTGTAAACCGTAGCTTTCAAATTATTTCTAGCATGATCATAATAAGAACCAATACCGACTGTCGCAATGGAGTCTCCAAATTGTTCTTTACTCGGATCTTTTTCAATAAGGTTGATGAAATACTGTCCTAACACATCAAAATACTCTTGCTCATCGGTATTGAAAATAGATGCATAAAAGTCTAATTGCAACTTGGATGTTGGTGCATATTTCAAAGCAGTTGCCGCTGTTAAAGTATTGAAGCTTGATTTTTCTTGTCCTTCAAAATAGATATTCAAACGATAGGATTGATTCACTGTTCCAAAATCAGTTTCTGCACTTTTTGGTTGAAATTTATACTGATTGGAAGAATAGTGTAATAAAGTACTCCATACTAATTTATCGGTCAAATTCACATTGATTAATGACTGTACATCCCAATACACAGGATTATAACCGCCTTTGGTTGGTAACGCATTCAGCATGTAACCATTATTGCGATAACGGGCGCCAATCAAATAATCCAAGCGAGAATTTACTTTGTGGCCAATATAGGCTTCAGCACCAAGAAATGACCCCATCACCGAACCTTGAATAGAGTCGGGGCGAAGATATGTAATGTCTAAAACAGAGCTTAGTTTATCACCATAATTAGACTCAAAAGCACCTCCACTAAAATTGATTTTCTCTACTAAAGAACTGTAAATAAAGTTCAATCCTTCTTGCTGGCCAGAGCGGGTTAGAAAAGGACGATTGATAATAAAGTCATTGACATACACTAAGTTCTCATCGAAATTTCCACCACGAACATTGTAATTGGAAGTCAATTCGTTGTTTGAGGTGGCAACAGTAGTCAATACTAATGTTTTACCAATGTCAGATGTGGCAAGCGTTCCTGGTTTTAAATACGGCAGTTGGTCTTTGCTATTTTCGCGTCGACGAATGACGATATCATCAGTGACACTCACATCAAAGATGAGGTCTCCTAATTTCTTGTGTTCATCTTCTTGAAGGCGAATTGTTTTTGTTAATAAAGCACCTTCGTAAACGAGATGAATTTCAATTTCTTTTTGTGCTGGAATTTTAAATTTAAACTTTCCATTTTGAGACGTAATAACTTCTTGAATTGAATCGGTCGGTGAAAAAATACGAACATATTCGAGCGGCTTTCCATTTTTGCTCATACAGCGACCTTCTACGGAAGCTGTCTGGGAATAGATTGTCCCTGTTAAAATGAGTAAAAAAAATAAAGTTAGTAAACGCATATTCTCTGAAAGTAGTTCAAACGGTAAAATAAGTGCAATAGTATATGAAATTTTTATAATTCAACCACAATAAAGTCTTTCTCAAATGGATTTATAGCAGAATATACGGATTCTAAAAAAGTACTGACATTTCCATCAGGGCAATAATTCAAGAATAAATCCACTCGTTCTTGAAGATTTCCCGTTGGAAATAATCTATTTTTCACATCTTCCAACTGTTTCATAGAAGTGTCCATCTTCTGTTTTTGAACGCGCAAAACTTTCGATTGAATGGCTTCTAATTGCTTATCCAACTTCGTTCCTTCAATCTCCGTAAAACTTACTAATTGTGAGTCAATAGGACTAATTTGCTCTTTTAATAGTGTTTTCAATTCCTGCACTTTTTGCGCTAGTGCGCTGAAGGAAACCTCGTCTTCGGAGTTCTTCAATACAAACTCTTTTTTAATCTGTTCAATATCGGTTAAGAAATCAGTAAAATTCAATTCTAATTTTGCTAATTTTTTTGATACGACTGAATCTATCAGCTGTAGCGAATTGCGCACTTGGATTAATGGAAATGGAATATTAACGTCATCGAAAACACCTTTTAATTGCAACCAATACGCCATTTCACCTCCACCACCAACATAGCAGAGATTTGGTAAAATAACTTCTTGATAAACGGGACGAAATATGACGTTTGGTGAAAATCGCTCTGGATGTTCCTGTAACATTTTCTGGATTTCATCTTTCGAGAAATTACCTTTTCCATCGATAGAAAATTGGTTGTTTTCCCATTGAATCCGTTCGCGTATTCCTTTCTCAATGTAGAAGAAATTAATTGGTCGTGGAAAAACTTGTCCTTTGTAACCTAATTGTTCTAATGCTTTAGTAGTTGTTGTAACTTTTTCTTCGGCAAAACGGTCAAAGAGTTCCTTTTCGATGATAGGTGTGAAAAGTCGTTTTAAAGCGATACAGTCTGGCTCGATAACGATAAGGCCATAATTTTTAAATAGCTCGTGTATTAATCGAAAGTGTGCTTCTCCCAATGTTTTCCCTTCGTAAGATTCGATAATGGAATGAATCTCGCTTTCTGGGTGATTTTGGAAAAATGTATGTAGTTCTTCTCGAATAGCTAGCAAGCTGTCGGCATCAAATTGTCCAACAGGTCCTTTTTGATCCGATTCCCAACGGTGTGTTTTGCCAAAAAGATGAAAATGATTGATTTCCTCAAAGTCGTGATCTTCGGATGCCATCCAGAATACGGGGACAAAATCATTATTCGGATAAGTGGTTTTTAATTCCCGACATAATTTTATGATGTGAAGTGTTTTATAAATAAAATAAAGCGGTCCTGTGAACAATGATAATTGATGACCTGTTGTAATGGTAAATGTTGTGTCTTTTTTGAGTAATTCGAGATTGTTGTGTACTGCTTCACCAGCATCAACAGTTGTGTATTGTTGTGTGAGTGCTTCGACCAAAGTAGTTCGGTTTTCCACTGAATAACTTGCTGATTTCAAATCCATCTGATGAGAAAACGCCGCTTTTTCAAAAGGAGCTTGAATGAATTGTTGTAGTTGATCCTGTTCGTAGGTTAATTGGTTGGAAAGACTTGAAAAAAGTCCTGTTTTCGCTCTGTGTATCGTTGAAATATCCATGACGACAAAGTTAAACAATATTCTTGGTGTGCTTTTAATTCTTTGGAAGAGTTTTGAGGTTTTTTTGGTTATGGTTAATGACTCACATCGAGAGAGTTTTAGAATGATATTGAATATTAATTTTTAACCGCAATGACGCAGTGCGATACACTGAGTTGGGCGAAGTGAAGTCGCCAAGGTCGCAATGAGAAATTCTTCGCGAACTTTGCGAAAACTTTGCATTTCTTAGCGGTTATTCTTTTTTAATTATTATCTAATTATTGAGATAATATCTCTTTTTCTTGTTCTTTTTTCTCATTAACCGTAATTTAGTCGCCCCACAATTATTTAATTCAAACTAAACAAGTTAGATGAAAGACAAGTTATACACCATTCTTCAAAATTTGAATCAATGGCAAAAAACGCGGATTTCAAAATCGAATTTCTTAATTATTCTAGCTGTTGGTGTTGGTTTCTTTGGAGGAATTGCTGCTTCTTTTTTGAAAAAGATGACTCATTTTGTGGCAAATTTTCTACAAAATGATTTTCATTGGCAGTACAAATTTTACTTGTATTTATTTTTCCCACTGATTGGTTTGACTTTAACGATTCTCTACATTAAAACATTTATCAGAAAGCATAAATTTGAACACGGTGTCACGTCGATTTTATTCAATATCTCGAAAAACGGCAGTAAATTAGATTTTCATAATATTTATAGTCAAATTATTTCCAGTGCATTAACTGTTGGTTGGGGTGGTTCTGCCGGATTGGAAGCTCCAGCGGTAGCGAGTGGTGCTAGTATTGGTTCGAACATTGGTCGTTTTTTTAATTTAAATTATCGAGAAGTCACCTTGTTATTGGCATGTGGTGGAGCTGCTGGAATCTCAGGTGCTTTCAACAGTCCGATTGCGGGAATGATTTTCGCCATCGAAGTATTACTGCCCGAATTTTCTATTCCAGCGTTCATTCCCTTGCTAATTTCGTCCGCAGTTGCCTCTGTGATTTCAAACCTAATCTATAATCAACCGCTATTTGTTTTAGTCACGCGAGATTGGGTGTTAGAATCGTTTTGGCTGTACGTCGCTTTGGGAATCTTATTAGGTGCTTATACTGTCTTTTATAGCCGTTTAAACAGCTTTTTAATGCAAACCTTCCATCGAATTAAAAATGCCTATTTCAAAGTCTGGATTGGTGGAATTGCACTTGGGGTAATGATTGCTTTAATGCCCGCACTTTATGGAGAAGGATATATTGCCATTCAACAATTATTGGACGGAAACTATTCCTCACTTCTCCAGAATAGTTTATTTCCAGCCTATCAAAATATTGGTTGGGCATTAGTACTTTTTGGACTTGTGACGATGGTTGGAAAGACGTTAGCTTCTATTGTCACCATGAGTTGTGGCGGAAATGGTGGAATGTTTGGTCCTAGTGTAGTTGTTGGTGGACTTTTCGGCTTTGTCTTTTCGTTTGGCTTGAATACTTTAGGTGTTGCCGATTTAAATGTCACCAATTTCATTATTGCTGGAATGGCAGGCTCTATCAGTGGAATGATGCACGCACCGTTGACAGGTATTTTCTTAAGTGCGGAGATAACAGGAGGTTATACCTTAATTGTTCCATTAATGTTGGTGGCAGCGATTTCGTATTTTATCAATAAAGGGGTGCTTAAATATTCAATTTACACCAAGTCTTTAGCCTTGCAAGGAAGTTTGTTAGCACAGGAAAATAAAGATCACCGCATTATTCGAAGACTGAAATTGAAGTACTTGCTCGAAACAGATTTTGTAGTGTTGAACGAAGAAGATACGCCCATGAGTCGAAGTAAAGACATTATTCACACGATCAGAAATACTTTTCCAGTGGTCAATAACGAGGGTTTTTTGACGGGTGTTATGGTGAGTGACCATCTTTTAGAATACTTGGTTGACACAACTTCGGAAAATAAAAATAAGCCCATCAAAGAATTAGTACAAGCTCCCGAAAAAGTCATTTCCATTGATACAGACATGTTTGAAGTCATGCGAATTATGGAACGGATGGATTTACGAATTATTCCTGTTGTCGATGAAGTAGGGAAGTACCTTGGCTTTGTGACACGAGTAGCGATTTTTAATAAATATAGAACGTTGTTGATGCGTGATGGCGAGTTCATGTAATTTTCCTACAATTGCTATTTCTGATATTGGTAATGACCAATGATTTTAAAGTCAAATAAACAGTCTTCCAACACTTGTCCAGCACCAATATTATGTACCATCAAATACCGTTTTCCATCCACTGATTTTTCTTTAGAAACGAGACCAATATGTGTTTGACCTCCTAACAATCTCCAACAAACGATATCACCCGGTAAATAGTCTTTCGCGTCTGTCGTCATCGGTTTTACGATTCCTTTTCGGGAGAAAAAAGTCATCAAATTAGGCACACGTCGATGATCGATATTTTTGTCGGGTGCTGTTCTTTTCCATATTTTAGGATAAACGCTAAAGTTAGCCTCCATGTCTTCATGAACTTCTTTCTGCAAGTCAATACCTAACTTGCGATATGCTCGAATAACAACATCGGTACAAACACCAATATTGGCAGGAACATCTCCATTCGGATACGGAATTCTATAATAAGAACCGTCGTATTGAACGTATGTTTCCGTCAAGGTCAAGGCAGAATCAGCTAGTTTGGTGTAGAAAGTAGTTTGTCCATAGGAAATGGAACAGGTGAGAAGAAGGAAGAATAGGAGGTTTTTCATGGAGGTATAACGGAAAGAGTGGGATAGGTTACGGAAATTTATTCGGACTCTTAATGATGAAATATTCCCCCATAAAAAAGGGCCTCATCACTAAGGCTCCTTTCTAACTTTAAAACTGTTTTGGTCTTATTGGAAACTAGATGGAGATTTTTTAGCAATTCCTTGTGCCATAATATCACCCATTCCCATCATGTGGTCGTATGCTTCTTGGTATTTCACAATGGCATCATCCAAGTTGTTTTGCAATAATGCTACAGAATAGCCGACTGTTTGAGTAATGTGTGTTTTCCACATATCTCTAAGTGTAGCTTGATCCCAATTTTCAGGATTGATAGCTGCGTAGTGATCACCAACAGCTTGAGCGTTAGCATACCAATTATCTAATGATTCTTGAAGTGCTGCATTATCTCCGTTTTGTGCTGCTGTTAAAACTGGAACAGCTAATTGAATGTGTTCAGTTAACAAACTAGCTAATGTACTTCCAGCTTCTTCGCCGAAATACGGCTTAATAGCAGTTCCAATTTGTTGTTGATTGAGTAATAAACGGTTCAACTTTGGGCTTAAACCATCTTGATCGTGGTAAAAAGCATCCACTGTTGCATACGTCCATTCCATGTGTTCTGCCCACAACTTACGCATGTCCACTCTTAATTGTTGGTAGCCATTTGTTTCAAGTGGATTGATGACATCTTTCTTACAACTTTGTGTTGCGAATAGAATGGAAAGAACTAATACAGCTCCTGTAAATACTCTTCCCACTTTTTTACTAGCTTTCATAGCAGTACTTAATTTTTGTAGAATCTTCATAACTCAAATTTTTTAATTGTTCTGTTTACCCATTTGATGCAAATCATTCTAGTTAGTTACAGAATTTTTGAATGATTTTAATTCAACAAGACATAAGACGTTGGTTGTTAATTATTTAAGTGATATATTTTTTTAATATAATTACAAATCTTATTGTCATTTATCTTTCTAATAAAATATCAACCTTACAAAATAAAAAAACTTACATTTTGTAACCTTTCATCTGTTTCATCATCTAATTGTTATACACACGACAAGATGATATATGAGTACCGAAGAAATTAAACAAGCGACTTTAATATCCGACCTAGATATTGTTCAACGTATCTTAAAAGGAGAGAAAGATTTTTACGAAATATTAATGCGAAGATGTAATCAACTGCTATATCGTGTTATCAGAGGTTACATTGAAAAAGATGAAATCGCGGAGGATATAATGCAGGATACCTACATATTGGCTTATCAGAAATTGGATCAATACAAAGGAAAATCTTCCTTTTCGACTTGGTTGATAAGAATAGGAATTAATGAAGCACTCATGTATAAAAGAAGGACAAAGAAGAGAGAAGGTATTTTCGCCAGAGAAAATGCGAATGAAAGTTCAGCTCTTCAAGAAAAAATGCACCCCGAAATGAAAATGATTTATTCTGAATCTGGGAATTACATAGAAAAGGCAATCGATGAATTACCCGCTAAATTACGCTCTGTTTTTATTATGATAGAAATTGAAGGATTGAATATAGAAACGGCTTCAAAATATCTAAACTTAACGACTGTAAATGTAAAAGTTAGATTGCATCGCGCAAAAAAGATTCTCCAAGGAAAACTTACTGAAATTTCAGATTTAGAAGGTTTATATGCTTATGGATCTCATCATTGTGAAACAATGGTAAACAATGTTATTAATATAATTTCCACAATGGATTGCTACCCTATAAAGATGGCTATTAATTACAATTAAAAACGACACCAATGAAAAAAATTAAACAGCTAAGCTTAATATGCCTTTTCGGGCTCTCCTTATTCAGTTACTCCTCGAAACAAACGACTACTTCTGAAACGACAACAAATGATAAAGAGATGGATACTCACATGCATCACGCTGATTTCTCACAGGTTGAACTAGATGCCGATTTACCTATTTTTCAACCGAGTGAACGGACATTTACTAATTACTTAGACTTTAAGACTTCTGAGAATATTTATATACGTCAAAATACGTCGATGATTAATAAGTCAAAATTGATTGCTTATTATAAAGAGAATTTGCCAAAGAATGGTTGGACGATTGCTTCCGAGAAAAGCAGCGATGAGAAATTTGTTGTCAAAAAAGGTGATCGATATGCGACTATTCGATTATTTGAAATGAAACAAGCTGACACCATTAGTTTAGCCTATAGCATTAACTTGGTTCGACCGAAATTAGTACCACAAAACATAGAGGCAAAAGCTGTTGAGGAGGATATGCCTGGAATGAAACATCATATCATGCACGAAGAACATGTAATGATGAAGATGAATTGATTAATTGTCTTTTTCCTCTTTCTACATTAATGCAGAGAACAGGTGCAACACCTTTTCGATTAATTTGATGTAGAGTGGTCTTTTGCTCCATCTTTCCAAAGTAATTTCCTCTGAGCTTTCGAGGTCGACTGCGAACTGATGAACTAATTGGCTAGCGATTTTTGTGTCGTAAATAACGGCGTTCACTTCAAAGTTCAGGTCGAAGCTTCGGATGTCTAAATTTGCACTTCCAATGGAAGATACCACACCGTCACAGACCAATGTTTTAGCATGAATAAAACCTTTGTTGTATTTGTAGATCTTTACGCCCGCCTCGAGTAATTCTTGGTAAAAAGATTGCGAAGTGGTATTGACAATGATAGAATCAGAAACGCCAGGAATGAGTAATTTTACGTCTACACCACTTAAGGCAGCAATTTTGATCGCATTTAGAAAAGAACTGGTGGGAATGAAATACGGAGTGGTAATGAGTAATTCTTTTTTTGCCAATAAGATGGTCTGCATAAGCGAGTACATGATTCTAGGGTAATCCGAATCGGGACCACTTGCCACAATTTGAACGAATTGATTACCATATTCTTTTGTCATATTGTTTACTGGAAAGTAGTCGTTTGAAAAACGAATATTTTCTTTTGCGCAGAAATTCCAATCGGTTAAAAAGGTAAACTGTAAGTTCAAAACTGCGGAACCTACAATCTTCAAGTGAGTATCTCTCCAAAACAACTTATTTTTGGTCGGATTGATATATCTATCAGACACATTAATACCACCAATATAACCTACCATTCCATCGATAACAATAATCTTTCGGTGGTTACGATAATTGAGTCGATTTGCTAGTCGTACAAAATTTATCTTATAGAAAGGAACCGCTTCTATCCCTGCCTCTCGCAATTGTTTAGCAATATTGGAACGAATGCCCTTGCTGCCAAAATCATCGTATATAAAACGGACTTTAACACCTTCTTTTGCTTTGGCAATGAGTATTTCCGCTAGTTGCTTGCCAATAGTGTCATTTTCATAAATGTAATACTCAATATGAATATGATGTTTAGCAGCTTGTAAACTTTTTAGTATTTCAGGAAATTTTTCTTCTCCATTGGTAAGTAACTGTACTTGGTTGTTGTCCGATAGGACACTTTTTTTACTTAACAAATGCACTAGCGGGTAGAATTCACCCAATTTAGCTTTATTTCTTGCTAATACTTCTTGTGAATAAATTGATCTTTTCTCTTCTATTTCAAGAAATACTTTTAGGTCAATATCAATCTTTCTGCGATATAATTTACTTTTTCGATAATTTAGCCCAACACTTAGATAGATAATAATACCACCTACTGGAAACATCACTACTAATAGGAGGTAAGCGAGTCCTTTACTGGGTGTATTCGTGTTATAAATGATTCTTACACATACAACGAGTAGAACCAAGACATACAATATGATAAGATAGATAGGCATTCTTCTTCAACTCTTTACAGTAATGTAAAAGTAGTATTAATTATTAATTAGTGTTGATTGTTTGGGATTATTTTATTTTGCGGTGCTGGAGCTTCAAAACCGAAATTTTCAGTACT
>JBEBRN010000058.1:0-18648 GCA_040394775.1 Taishania pollutisoli | reverse complement strand
AAAAATGATTTTTCAACTTCTCTCCATATACTAATAGCAGATGATCTATCTTTATCCATAAACTTACTCGCTGCAATCATAAAATCAGCACCAATATTGTCAGGAGATGTCTTTTTAAATACATTAGCTGATGTAGCTGATTTTCGGTAATTTTTTGCTTCGTATTCATTTAACATTACTTCAGCGGCAGCACTTTTGAATTTCTCAATAAACTCTTCGTTCTCGGCATAATATGAACCAGCTTTATCCTTTTTGTAAAATTTACCCATTGCTTGTGCGGCACTTTTGAATGCATTTTTGTATTCAGGGGCTCTATCACCTTGTTGTGACATTCCATAATATGCTTTTGCTAAGTAAAAATAAGGTAAGGCATCATTTCTTGTCGCATCCTTATCGTTATATTTCAGACATTCGTCGATTAATTTCTCATACTTTCCATCAGCATATAATATAATTAAATCGTCGTAATCTGGAGCTTGCGCTTTCCCAATAAAAGAAAAGCAAAATAATACTAATGATAATAAAATGTAATTTTTCATAGTTTCAATTTTTTTTAAGTTGTTAGTTTCAATAACTGTGCCTTTTTATAAAGTTAAGTAAAATTATACTATTATTCGTAACTTTTGATTAAAAGTTTCAAAATTTCAATAGCTGAGGCAGGAATTTTTGTTCCTGGACCGAAGACACCGAAAACACCTGCTTTGAATAGATAATCATAATCTTGATGTGGGATAACACCTCCAGCAACAACCATAATGTCTTCACGGCCTAACTTCTTTAATTCTTCTATCACTTGGGGCACTAATGTTTTATGACCAGCAGCAAGCGAAGATACGCCTAAGACGTGTACATCATTCTCCACCGCTTGTCGCGCTGCTTCCGCGGGCGTTTGGAATAATGGCCCCATATCGACATCAAAACCAATATCTGCAAAGGAGGTAGCGATTACTTTCGCACCTCTGTCGTGTCCATCTTGTCCCATTTTAGCGACCATGATTCTTGGACGGCGACCTTCTAGTTTTGCAAATTGATTGGCTAATTCAATTGCTTTTTCAAATTCTTTATCTTTCATACTTACAGAGGAATAAACGCCTTGGATAGACCGAATGGTTGCTTTATAACGACCGAAATGCTTTTCCATGGCATCTGAAATTTCACCTAAAGAAGCTCGATTTCGCGCACATTCAATCGCAATTTCTAATAAGTTTCCATTACCTGTTTGTGCGGCGAGTGATAATTTTTCCAAAGAAATTTGAACGGCTTTTTCATCGCGCTCAGCTCTCATTTTATTTAGTCGGTCAATTTGTGAAAGACGAACCTTTGCATTGTCGACTTCTAGAATGTCAAATTGTGAACTATTTTCAACCGTGTATTGATTCACACCGACAATAATATCTTTTCCTGAATCAATACGTGCTTGTTTACGTGCTGCTGCTTCCTCGATACGCATCTTAGGGATTCCCGTCTCAATCGCTTTTGACATTCCGCCTAATTTCTCCACTTCATCGATTAATGCCCATGCTTCTTCCGCTATTTGTGCGGTAAGTGTCTCCACATAATTGCTTCCAGCCCACGGATCGATGATAGAAGTGATGCCCGTTTCTTGTTGTAGATAGATTTGTGTGTTACGTGCTATTCGTGCCGAGAAATCAGTTGGTAAAGCAATCGCTTCGTCCAATGCGTTGGTGTGTAAAGATTGAGTGCCACCAAAAGCAGCTGCTAATGCTTCAATACAGGTTCTAGCAACGTTGTTAAAAGGGTCTTGTTCGGTTAAACTCCATCCAGAAGTTTGACAGTGTGTTCTTAATGCAAGTGATTTTTTGTTTTTAGGGTTAAATTGGTTGACCATTTTCGCCCACAATAAACGTCCTGCTCTCATTTTAGCAATTTCCATAAAGGGATTCATTCCAATTGCCCAGAAAAAGCTTAAACGTGGTGCAAAAGCATCAATGTTCATTCCTGCTTTAATACCTGTTTTTAAATATTCTAAACCATCTGCTAAGGTGTATGCTAATTCAATCGTATTTGTTGCGCCAGCTTCTTGCATATGGTAGCCAGAAATAGAAATAGAATTGAATTTCGGCATATTATTCGACGTGTACTCGAAGATGTCCGAAATGATTTTCATCGAAGGAGTAGGAGGATAGATATAGGTATTTCGTACCATGAACTCCTTCAAAATATCGTTTTGTATTGTTCCCGAAAGTAATTCTTGTTTGACGCCTTGCTCTTCCGCTGCCACAATGTAGAATGCCAAAATTGGAATAACCGCTCCGTTCATTGTCATGGAAACTGACATTTGATCCAATGGAATTTGGTCAAATAGAATCTTCATATCCAATACAGAGTCAATTGCAACTCCTGCTTTACCGACATCTCCAACAACTCTTTCGTGGTCGGAATCGTAACCTCTGTGTGTCGCTAAGTCAAAAGCAACCGACAAACCTTTTTGTCCAGCAGCTAAATTTCGGCGGTAAAATGCATTCGAATCTTCGGCTGTCGAAAAACCAGCATATTGGCGAATTGTCCACGGTTTGATAGAATACATGGAGCCGTATGGTCCACCCAAATATGGAGCTATTCCAGAGACGTATCCAATATGCGGCAATTTTTCTTTATCTTTTTGAGTGTAGAAATTCTTGATGGCTATTTTCTCTGCTGTTTCAAAAATGTCTACTTGCTTTTTTTCTTCGGTATCACTGAATAAACTTATGGATACACCTTCAATCGGCTCTGTGTCCAAAGATGCTTCTCCTTCCTCTTGAATAGCTACTTCAATTACAAGTGGTTTGAAAAAACGGTCGATTTTAGGCAATGCCCAAGTTTGATCATTCTTCTCAGGGTTGGGATATTTATTGACTCCGATTAGAATTTCTTTATCACTTTTATAAGCTTCAACACGTTTTTTAGCGGTGTTTTCCACATTGTCAACAATGGTTAAGCGGATGCCTTTGTATTTAATGGTACTTGCTAATACGGAAGCTTTTTCCATAATTTGTTCCGTTAAATAGTCTATTGCGTAACTTCCTGATGCGGCATCTATCACCTTGTCTAAAAAGGATTCTTCCTTCAGAATTAACGAAATATTCTTCGCCATTCTTTCTGAGTTGGCAGTGACACCATCGGATGACCAAGCATCGTATGGCATGACTAAAATACCATCTGCACCACCAATTGCCGCCGAAGCTGCTTCTGTTGTTTGCCGTAATAAGTTGGTGTAAGGGTCTTTTAGTGATTTGTTGACAAATCCCGTTTTCGCCAATATATAAGGTCGAATTCCAAATTTGTTTTGAATTAGAATACGAATAGCTCTAATCTTTGCTATTTCAATTAAAAACTGACTGCCAATACCAATTTCAATGGTGGTAGAAGGGATTTTACTGAAATTAGATAAAATATATGCGACTTCCTCAATGGCATTTCCTCCAGCTGAATGAAGCGGAAAAGAAGAAATGTTTTCTTTCGCGAGCGTCGGTTGTTTGAATTGATGGCGATGAAACCAGTCTTGAATTGTTTTCCCGAGCTCATTTGAACAACGAAAAACGACCTGAATGAAATCAGTTTTTATGTTTTTTAGTAAAACGTCTAAATCTACTTCTTCTTTTTCTATTTGGAAGTAAAGCGCAGAAACACCATTGTTTAAAAAGTCGAGTGCTTTTTTATTTCCTTCCATTTCCTTGTCCACCTGAATAAAAGAAAAAATATCCCAATCGTTATTGTTGTGATTTGTTTTGCCGGAAAGGAAGGTGTCACTTAATAATGCAGCATTTGGTGTTGCATCAGTAGGGTAAAAGAAAGATGGATATGTTAATTGTTCAATATCGTTGTGTTTGATTAATTTAGAATCAATCGATTCACCTTTCAATTCTTTTTCAAGTAAACTTAACCATTCTTCTTTTGTTGGTTTTTGAAATTCCGACAGCATATCTTTCATGTTGTTATCTGTTATTTATACAGCAAAATATTGTAAAAAAGTAAATTTAGTATTTTTTAGAGAGATAGGAAAGAATTTCCCATTTTAGGTAGTGTTGCAAGACTATAAAAACCTAAGTTAGTAGAAATTTGAATAACTTCATGAAAAGAGCATATGCAATAAACATTCCTAAAACGGTATATTGAACACGATTATAACCTTGCTTACTCCAATAATAGCCATTTAAAAAACCGGTCAAGATAGCTGGTAAAACCGCTAAGATAAAGGGGTTGCTCATTTAGTTTTTAATATTCGTTCTTCTTTTAGTATAGCGTTATTCTTGTTTGCCAACTGACCGCAAGCAGCATCGATGTCTTTTCCTCTACTATAGCGAATATTGACAATCATATTTTTAGATTCCAAATATGCAGCAAAAGCATCTACTTTGTCAGGGTGAGCTTGTGTGAAATCACCTCCGTCAATAGGATTATACTCGATAATGTTAATTTTACACGGTACATGTTTTCCAAAAATAGCCAACTCTTGGGCGTCTTCTATACTGTCGTTGAAATCTTTGAAAATGATATATTCGTAGGTAACACGAGAGCCTGTTTTTTCGTGGAAATAAATCAATGCTTCGCGCAATTCATCAATATTGTTGGTGTCGTTAATCTCCATGATTTTGCTACGTTTTTCGTCGTTGGCAGCATGCAGAGAGACTGCTAAATTAAATTTCACTTCGTCATCTCCGAGTTTACGAATCATTTTAGCAATTCCAGCAGTGGAAACAGTAATCCGTTTTGGGGACATTCCTAGACCTTTGTCAGAAGTGATGATTTCGATAGAACGTAGGACGTTTTTATAATTTAACATCGGTTCGCCCATTCCCATGTAAACGATATTCGTCAGATTTTGTTGGTATTTTTCTTCTGCTAATTTCTTCAAATGAACGACTTGGTCTACAATTTCTCCAGCCGTTAAATTACGTAGTAGTTTCAATCTACCTGTAGCACAAAAAGCACATGCTAAACTGCAACCTACTTGGCAGGAAACACAAGCAGTCATACGCGATGTGGCAGGAATTAAGACACCTTCAAAAACACGGTTTTCTTCTACTGTAAACGCGCATTTAATGGTTCTGTCATTGGATATTTGTTGGTCGGTGAGTACGATTTTGTCGATAAAGTAATAGTCTTCTAATTTCGTGCGCAAATCTTTGCTCAAATTAGACATCTCTTCAAAAGTGCTGGCATCTTTCACCCACAACCATTCGTAAATTTGCTTAGCACGAAATGCTTTTTCACCTAACTCTTCCAAGCTAGTTTTTAATTCATTTAAGTCTAAATCGCGAATGTTTTTCTTTACTGTACTTCCCATCGTTTTACAAAGGTAATGAAAAGCTAAATAGATGGTACTGAATAGAGCATTTTTTGAACTAGATTCTTATTCTAGAATCTAGTTCAAAGTTTTGCTAATAGAATGAATGGTCTGTTATCTAAAAAGAATTACTCTTTTATAATCCTTTTCTCAACCATTCCAGATACAGTATAAATACGAATAATGTAAACACCTTGAGTCAATGAACTTATTTGTAGCGTTACACTAGTATTACTTATAGCACTTTCAAAATTCATTTTTTGACCTAGTACATTAAACAATTCAATTCGATTAATCGCAGACGGACTTTTCACTGTTACCATTGATGTTGCTGGATTAGGAGCAATTTGAATGTTCTTTTGCTCGATCGTTTTCACTTTTAGAGTAGCATTTGTGTACTGTATTGAATCACATGATAAGCAACCACCATTTACGGTGTTGTTAATGACACAACATAGGAATTTATCAGATGTGCTAGGCGATGCAGGAACGTAATTTATTGTAGTTCCTGGGCCCATATAAGGAACACTTTGACTTTGTCCATCTCCATCAGTCCATGTGATCATTTGAGACAGCATAATGAATGGAGGAATGTTGGAGTTCAATGTAATAGAAACTTGATTAACACCTGTGATAGTCGATGTAAATTGAGAATAACAAGGGAATGGAACATTCAAAATTGCCGTGTCGGCAATACATGTATTACAACTTGCATCATCGGTTACACATAATTGATAAATAAGACAACCGTAATTATTTTGTACGGTAAAAGCATCGATTAAAACACTATCACCAGCCGTATTTACCGTGTATGGAACAGGAGCACCATTGCCGTCCTTTATGGTCCATGTGTAAGTAAAAGGAGCAACGCCAGTAGGATTGATTGCTGTTAAAGAATAGTCGTAATTTGCTAAAAGACTGTCTTTTACTGATACGCTACATTGCGCATCTAGATTCATTGTAAATCCTATGAATCCAATGAGAATGAATATAATTTTTTTCATGATGTAATAATTAGTAATTTGTACTTTAAAGACGAAAGTATTCTATTTCAAGTTGCTTAAATGATGAGATTTTTTCCCTATTAAAACGATTAACCACGGAATAGCTACTAACATTTCTATTTCAAAAAATCAAAAAAAAATAATCCGTTCAGGCAACCCTTTTTGTAAATTCACTCTCTCTACTAGTATAAGGCAAATTATTAAGTGAAGATTATTCCATTATATACAGACGAACAGCAATTGATTAAAAAAGCTATAAAGAGAGATCGAGTGGCACAACAAATCATTTACGACCAGCATGCTTCGAAGATGTTATCGGTTTGTCGGATGTATATAAAAGATATGCACTTTGCTGAAGATGCGATGTTAAGAGGATTTTGTAATGTCTTTAAATATCTAGAAAGTTTTCGATTTGAGGGAAGTTTTGAAGGATGGATACGAAGAGTCATGGTACGAGAAGCGTTGGCATTTTTAAAAGCGAAAAAACAATTGGATTTTACCGATGAAATGGAAGAAATACAAGATGTCACGTATGATCAAAGTATTGAAAACCTTGAAGTGGAGCCATTGCAAGAACTAATCGATGAATTGCCTTCTGGATATAAAACGGTATTTATCATGTATGTGGTCGAAGGTTATAAACATCATGAAATAGGAGCTATTTTAGATATTACAGAGGGAACATCAAAATCACAATTATCGAAAGCGAAAGCGATGATACGAAAGAAATTAAAAGAACAAGAAGCGTATGAAATGGGAAGATAATATAAAGCACCAGCTCGAAGAGAGACGTATTGAACCAAGAGCTTCTACTTGGGAACAATTAGAGACACATTTAGACGAGGAAGAAAAAACGCCTTTTTTAATGTATTGGAGAATTGGGATTGTTGCTGCTGTATTGATAGGTGTTATAATTTCAGGTTTGGTTATCAATCAGCACAACGTCTCTTCATTAAGTGGAATATTGGCGGCAAAAGACAATACCACAAAAATATTGAAAAAAGTAAAAAAGAATCCATCAAATAACATACTAGAACAGCAAGAAGTAAACAAGTTAATTGAAAGTGAAACGCTAACGGATGAGTCGGAGAATATTTTTGAAAATCCAGAGACTTCGTATAGAAACATGCTTGTTAACGCAAAGATTAATAATGCGATAAGCGAAAAACAGTATTCTATAAATCACTCCAAAGAGCAGATAGAAAAAGATCTAAAAAATCAGCAGGAAAACACGAGCAACTTGGCAAATGTAGCAACTTCTAAAACATTTGAAGAACCTATTTTAAATAAAGGTTGGAATAAAAAAAACAATTCAGAACCTAAAGATGAGGCGGATGAATTACTTCAAAAAGCACAGCGAAAAATAAAAGTTGAAGTAGCATTTAAAAGTGATTTAAACTATGTTGTAGCGAACGACTTGTTACAGGAAGTGAACTATGAAAATAATAAAAAGTCGAAACGCTTTCCCGAATTGATTCAAGAAGGTTGGAACTATGCTACAACACTTTATAATAGACAAATTAAGAGTAAGCAATAAACATAAAATATATATATTAAAAATTAGTGCCATGAAAAAAATAGTATTTATCAGTATGAGTTTTTTATTGATATTCGGTAGTTCTAGCATTTTTGCTCAGAAGGATGTCAATATCAATTTTAGAAATTGGAACAAAACGTTTACAATTAGTGACCTAGAAGCTCAAAAAGAAATTGTTAAAAAGCAAGAGAAAGAGCGATTGAAAACAGAAATTCAGGAAATTGATGAGAGATTATCCAACAACGAACTAACACCTGAAGAAGCCGATGTCGAAAAAGCGAAAGCAGCGGAAAAGCGCGCGAAGAACATTCAAAATCAGTTGGATGTTATCGATGGAGCTATTGAATTAATCAATCGTAATCAGGACAATGAATATTATTCGAAATTACAATTTTTAACGGTTAAGAATCACGTTACCTCAGACACAATCACTATTGTGAAGAAAACTCCTCGAACGCGTTATGGAACGGTATTAAGTGTTGGATTGAATAATATCATCAATTCTCAGCCATTTTTAGATAGTTCACCTTTTAAAATAGGAGGAAGTTACTTTTCAGAAATAGGCATGGAATTTCGAACTTCATTAGTAAAAAGTGGTTTTCTTCGATTGAATTATGGACTTAGTTTTCAGTTCAATAGTTTGAGTGCTAGCAGTAATCAATATTTTGTCAATCAGAATAATCAAGTATTTTTAGATACGTTTCCACAAAATCTAAACAAATCTAAATTGCGAATGAATTACTTAGTCCTTCCAGTGCATTTTGAGATTGGAAAGAACAATAATCGAAATCGTCCATCCAAATTTAAATTTGGGCTTGGTGGATATTTGGGCGTGAATTTAAAAACTTCTCAAAAACTGAAATATACTATGCCAGATGGAGAACGTACGAAAAACAAAACATCTAATAATTTCAACACCAACAATTTAATTTATGGTGCAGATATGTACATTGGATATGATCATTATACTTTATATGTGAAGTATGATATCAACACCATTTTCACGAAAGGAAATGATTTTAATGGTCATAATATTTCTGTTGGAATACGATTTATTCTATAATAAAGAAATGGAGGAAAGAAAGGTGAATGAGTTATAAATACCGCTATTTTTTCCATAGTTTGGTTAACTAAAGAATGCTTTATGTCTCAGGATGTAAAGCATTTTTTGTGGTTTACATTTTTCTTGGTATATTAGTGGAACAAAATTCATTTTTATGAAACCGTTATTACTTTTAGTTTCGATTTTGACTTTCACACTTAGCTTCGGTCAAAAGTGGTTACATGACGGTGCTGAATGGCATTATTCCTCTACGGGTGAAGCACAAAGTCTTTTTCATCATTTGACCTACGATAAGGACACTGTTATTCTTGGGGAAGATTGGCAACAGGTTCATCATACTTCGTATTGGTATTTACCGACCAATCCGGATACAGATACTTTGTTACCGTATGGAA
Organism: Taishania pollutisoli; assembly: GCA_040394775.1. Lineage (GTDB taxonomy): Bacteria > Bacteroidota > Bacteroidia > Flavobacteriales_D > Crocinitomicaceae > 40-80. Next base: position 9,359 of record JBEBRN010000058.1, on the reverse strand, counting down.
GTGAATTTCATTATTTTAGAATGACAGGTGATACTGTTTTCCGGTTGATAGATAAAGATACGTTATTTGAAGATGTCGTTTTTATTTTCAATGACCAAGCAACATGGGGATCGAATGAATATATTCTAGATGAACATTGTGACCATGATTTAGTGTATCAATCTAAATCGTTCATATATACTTTTCAAGGTCAACCGATTGATAGTTACTTTATTTCAGTCAAATCAGCTGAAATTAATGATAGTGTTGAAATTGGATCTTATTCCTCTCGTTTTGGCTGTATCTCTGGTTCTTTGTTTCCGACGGGTATTTGCGATGCACAAGGAATTTATTTTGGAGCGGCTTTTAGCTTAATCTGCTATCAAGACAACGATGGTTTTTCTATTAAAAGAACTTCAGATGATTGTGATTATTATTTGACTCTAAGCACTCATAATACGACGCCTACTACTATTTCTATCTATCCGAATCCAGCACAAAATGAGGTTTTTATTCAATCAGAATCAAAAATAAACCGTGTAGAATGTTATGATTTGTATGGTGAATTGATGCCGATTACGTATGATACCATTTCTCAAAAAGTGACCTTCAATCAGCTTTCAAGCGGTGTATATCTTTTGAAAATGGAATCAGAAGGAACTATTCGAATGGAAAAAATCGTAATTGAATGAGTTTGAAATGCTGTTTTTAATTTATAAAATTCATTTCAAGAAATAGAAAAAGCCACCTTCAAGGTGGCTTTGTTGTCTCACTAGGGCTCGAACCTAGACTCTTCTGAACCAAAATCAGACGTGTTGCCAGTTACACCATGAGACATTGAATGTCAGTATGTTATTTTGTTGTCTCACTAGGGCTCGAACCTAGACTCTTCTGAACCAAAATCAGACGTGTTGCCAGTTACACCATGAGACAATTTGAGGGGCAAAGATAGTCAAATAATGAATTTGTCCAAATGATTTGTCAAAAATTTACTCCTTTCATCTTTAAAATTATGAAATTGGTAATTTAAAAGGAGGTTTTGTGTTTGAGAGGAGTTTTACGTGAATCATTTTCCGAAAGAATAATTTGAAATTTTTCACGTTTTACAGTCACGAAATTTATTCTTCACCTAGTTTTGAAAGTTTGGTTAGATATATGCCTGAATTTTCGGAGAATAATTTTATATTCGCAAGTTATTAGTATCACAAAGGACATTAAAACCTAAAAATGGAAAAGTACAAAAAGCTAAATACTTATGTTGGTTGGTTTATTTTTTTAATCGCCACAGTCGTTTATTTCTCTACTGTTGAAAGTACTGTTAGTTTGTGGGACTGTGGTGAGTATATTACTGCAGCCTATAAATTAGAAGTCGGTCACCCGCCAGGTGCACCTTTCTTCATGTTGCTCGGGCGATTGTTTTCTTTCTTTGCTTCTCCCGATCAGGTGGCGCTATACATCAATAGAATGTCTGCGTTAAGCTCCTCAGGAACGATACTCTTTATGTTTTGGTCCATTACCATGTTGGTTAAGAAAATGGCGTTTAAACAATACAACAAACGTACTTTAACTACAGGCGAAATGATCGCTGTAATTGGTAGTGGAGCTGTTGGAGCATTAGTTTATACTTTTACCGATTCATTCTGGTTCTCCGCTGTTGAAGGTGAGGTTTACGCGATGTCTTCTTTATTTACGGCTGTAATTTTCTGGGCCATTTTGAAATGGGACGAAGAAATGGATGCGATTAAATTCCAAGAAATTGACCCCAACCAAAATACATTAAAGTGGCTCATCTTAATCATGTTCTTATTTGGTTTAGCAATTGGTGTCCATTTACTTGGTTTATTGGTTGTTCCTGCGATTACGTTTGTTATTTATTTCAATCAAGCAGAGAAAATTAATGTGACTAAGTTTCTTTTAGTAGGCGTACTTTCTATTGTTATTTTAGGAATAATTCAAAGTTTTATCATTCCAGGAACTATTTCTATGGCTTCAGGAATGGAAATTTTCTTTGTAAATAGCATGGGAATGCCATTTTTCTCAGGAGCTATTTTCTTTATTATATTATGCGTCGCTGGTTTCTATTTCGCCATCCGTTATGCACACAAGAATAACAAGAAAATCTTATATGTTTCCGTTTTAGGTCTTTTAGTTTTGTTGATGGGATATGGTGCGTTCGCAACGATTGTTATTCGTTCAAATGCTGATACACCACTTGACGAAAACGACCCAGAGAATTTAGTAACTTTACAAGCTTATTTAATGCGTGAACAATATGGAACATGGCCAATCTTGTCAGGTCCTTATTGGAATTCAGAAAGAAATGACCCGAGCAAATACGAAGATGGAAATCCAAAGCACGTGCGTCGTTTTGTAGCCATGAGTGGTGATACTGATATTAAGGCTTTTAAAGTAAAAAAGGATGCAGAGAAATTTGTAGATAGCACCAAGTCTGGTTATGAAATCGTAGAGAAATATTACGTTCACAACAAGAGTTTTATCAAAAATTCGGAGGTGACGTATGCTCAAACAACATTCTTTCCACGTATGTGGTGGACTAATAATGACGGTAAAGTTGACGGTTATAAGAAATGGTCGGGTTATAATCCTTCAGATGTTACAGAGAGTGATGTTTCAGGTAGTGACGGCGCACGATTACCGAGATTCTCGGAAAATATGCGGTACTTCTTTAACTACCAGCTAGATTGGATGTATTGGCGTTATTTTATGTGGAATTTCTCCGGTCGTCAGAATGACATTCAAGGTCATGGAGATGAAATGCGTGGAAACTGGATTTCGGGCGTTAAGTATATCGATCAAATGCGTTTAGGAGCGCAAGGTGATGACGCTCCGAGTTTTACAAAGGATAATCCAGCTCATAATAAACTATTCTTCCTACCATTAATCTTAGGACTAATTGGAATTATATTTCATTTTTATCGCGCACCGAAAGATGCTTTTGTGGTGCTTTTAACCTTCCTGTTAACGGGAGTTGCGATTGTTATTTATCTGAATCAAAAACCATTCGAACCACGGGAGCGAGATTATGCGTACGCCGCCTCGTTTTATGCCTTTGCCATGTGGATAGGAATTGCGGTGTATGCCCTTTTCGATATCATTCGAAATTTTGGACAGCAAGAGATAAAGAAATCAGGAGTAATTGTTATTTCAGGTATTATCCTTTTCGGATTTGCTGGATTAGGTTCAGAAAATGGCTTCTCTTCATTAATGATATGGTTATTCATCTGTGGAGTAGGAGCGGCTTTGATAGGTTTAATGTTGGTGTTTAGGAAAATTAAGTTGAAGGAAACTTCTGCCGCTGGTATTATTACGCTGATAGCACTTTTTGTTCCTGTATTGATGGGCTTCCAGAATTGGGATGACCATGATAGAAGTAACAAATCAACGGCTTTAGATTTGGCACACAACTATTTGGAGCCTTGTCTACCGAATGCAATTATCTTTACGAATGGAGATAACGATACATTCCCACTTTGGTACTATCAAGAAGTGGAAGGTAAACGTACGGATGTTCGTGTTTGTAACTTATCACTATTAGGTACAGATTGGTATTCAGAGCAGATGACGTATAGAGTGTATAACTCTGATCCACTTCCGATTAAGTTTACATCAGACCAAATATTAAGTTTTGATGGTTCAACTGATCAAGTTTTCTTGTATAATTTGTTTGAGTTGACATTTATGGATGTCTCTGAAAAGATTTTCAAAAACTATTATGACTTGAAATTTAGTCACAATAAAGATAAGATGACAGCTGATTACCAAGCGTTATTGAATTCGTATAGAGCGAAGTTTGCCTCATTTACGTTGAAAAATCCAAATACTAAAACGGCTACTATTCAATCCATTCTGAATAGCGAAGCATCGAATCAACCAATGGCTGAGAATACGTATAAGTTATTCTCTTCATTCAAATTGTTGGTAGATTGTATTCGCGATGGTTCTCTTGTTGATTCAGACCAAGGAAACGCCAATGTAATTGCACTTCAAGATGCTATGCGTGATTTTGAAAAAAATCCAAATACAGTTCCTTTAGAAGAAGCTATGGCGTTTACACGTGATGATAGAAATATGGTGAATACTTCTTCTTACGGATTGTTAAGAGTTATTCCTGCTACTTCTTTTTCTATTAAAGTGAATAAAGAGAATGTCATCAAATCAGGTATGGTGAGTGAAAAAGATAAAGCAAATATTGTTGATTATGTGACCTTTAAATTGGACAAACAATACATTACCAAAGAACAGGTGATGATGATGGATATCTTGGCAAATAACGACTGGAAACGCCCCATTTTCTTCTCTTCCAACTATGGTTCTGATGTTTCTATTGGATTGTTTAAAGAAGGCTTTGTAAAGCAAACAGGTGTCGCTTTTGAATTGCTACCTGTTAAAGGACTTTATACTTCTGGAATTGACGAAGATAGAATGTATGAAAACTTGATGAAATCATATAGCTATGGTAAAATGAATCAAGGTGCTTTAACAGATTATTACGCACGTAGACATACTGTTCAATACAGAAATAATTTTATTCGTTTAGCCGAGTTCTACTTAAGCACTGCTGATAACAGTAAGCAACAGATTCAGAGTTTTGAATATTTCATTAATAATAATCCAGTGATGGTTGCAAAGCAAAAAGATTCTTTGCAAAATGAAATCGTGAAAATGAAAAAATCAATTACCGATAACAAAGCGAAAGCGTTGGCATTATTGAATCGTTGTGTAGATGTTATGCCTGTTAATATGGTATTGGATTATGGAGAGCAACCACAAGAAGTTCGTCCAATTCAAATGGGTGCAGTATCAATTAACAACTATCTAGATGGAACATTACACAATTTAGTAACGATGTTGTACCGAACTGGTGATAAAGCGAAAGCAGATAAAGTTGCCGGTGAAGTGTTTCAGTTGGTAAAGAGAAATGTTAATTACTTCATGAAGTCAAAAGCAACGCTCATGTATTACAATAAGCGTGATTTGATTGCTGCTTTGAATGCTTTGTTTACGATTGATATGATTGCGAATGATCCTGCAGATGGAAATCCAGATGGAAAAGTAGCGAAGGAAATCAATCGTTATATTTCTCAGTTATCTCAGTCTGACTATCCAAGAAAGCTAGTTGAATTTAAAGACTTGGCAGACAATGCTAGTGATACGTACGCGTATTCTTACATGACTGGTTATAAAGAGATGAAAGAGTTACTTCCTGCATTAATGAGCACGTATGGATACCAAGTGGATGGTGTTCAGCAAGGAGGTGGCGCAAGCAATAATCAAGAGTTAACGCAGGAGCAAATCCAAAAGTTAATTCAAGAACAAGAATAATAAATGCCATTTTTTCACACTCCAAACCTGTTTAGAAAGTTTTATGATAAACTGGTTTGGAGTTTTGTACCCGTTAAGAATGAAGTTTACTTAACATTTGATGACGGGCCGAATGAAGAAATTACAACCTATATTTTAAGTCGTCTGCAAGATTTAGGTTGGCAGGCGACTTTTTTTTGTGTAGGTGAAAATGTAAAACGAAATCCTCTTCTTTTTCAGCAAATACAGTCAGAAGGACATGCTGTTGGAAATCACACACAGACACATCTGAACGCATGGAAAGTTCCTCCTTCTGATTACCTTCATAATGTCATAGAAGCCTCTAAACACATTCAATCTTCTCTTTTTAGACCACCTTATGGAAGAATATCCAAAAAGTTAATCAAAGCACTATCGAAAGACTATAAAATCATCATGTGGTCGTTTATGGCGTACGACTTTGATGAAACGATTTCTCATCAAAAGATAGAAGACAAGGCAAAGAAGTATATTCAACCAGGCTCAATTATCGTTCTTCATGACAATGAAAAGTTTGTAGCAAATGAGAAAGCCGTTTTTGAAATTATCGTGAAAGTGTTACAGGAAAAAGGATTGGTTTCAAAAGCGATAGAAGTCTGATGTAATCGAGGGAATAATTAGCCGTTGTTAATCACTCTTCCCATCTTTTCAGAGAATTTAGCTTTAATTTTTTCATACATCACTTGATCGCATAACAAGTCAATTATTTCTTCATCAGTGATATTTTCAGAACTCATCTTTTGCTGAATACTATCAATCTTCTGTGTGATTTTTGCTATTTTAAATGCATAAATAGATTGAAAAACAGAACTCTTTAATTTATCTAATTCCGTATTGATATCAATGTTGTATTTCGTTAACCAATTGTGAGATAAATCGTGTTTACTTGTTTCAAAATCGGTTACTAGACTGACCACATCGGGATTATGTACTTTCAAAAAGTAGGATGGTTTGAAAAGTGTTTTGTTTGCTAATCCTTCTGCAATCATTTGGAAGACTTCCGTATAAACAGGGTCGGAAAAGTCTAACTGATCTTTCAACACTTCTTGGTGAATTAACTCAGCAACAGAAACTTCTTTAACGCCGTCATCAGTAGTTACTTCGATGGCGTTCACGCCAAATTCGACCATTACCCGAATTAAATTTCGCTCCGCAAAGTCACCTGTTAACTTAGCAATATTAACTATTTCAAGCGGCTGTTCTTGTGTTGGTTTTTGATGTTGCCGATTGTTAACATAATCTGTTAAGGCAGAGATTTCTGCGGCATCAGCGCCTTGTCCTTTAGCCCCGCTTTTTAATCGCAGTTTGGCCACTTCCTGATTGATAATGTGCTTTTCAATATCAAATCGTTCTGCAATCTCGTTGGTATAAATGGTGCGTGTTACAGCGTCTGGAATCAACGAGATGGAATGTACCATATCGTGAATTAGGTGTACACGCTTTATGGGGTCGTTTTCATTTTCTTCCAGCAACATGTCTGCTTTGAAAGAAATGAAGTCTTTTTTAGATTTTTGAATATAGGCTTCTAATTCTTCAGAGGAAACTCTTTTAGAAAAAGAATCGGGGTCATCACCATCTGGAAAAAGTACGACTTGAACGGATAAGCCTTCTTCTAAAATTAAGTCAATACCACGAAAAGAAGCTTTAATTCCTGCCGCATCACCATCATATAGAATAGTAATGTTACTTGTATATCGTTGAATTAATTTAATTTGACTGGTTGTAAGCGACGTTCCAGAAGAGGCAACCACGTTCTGAATTCCCGCTTGATGCATACTGATAACGTCCGAATAGCCTTCAACTAAGTAGCAATTATCATATTTTACAATATCGCCTTTGGCAAAGTACAATCCGTATAAAATTGCACTTTTATTGTAAATGATACTTTCTGGCGAGTTGAAGTATTTGGCTATTTTTTTATCGGTAAAAAGTGTTCGACCACCAAAACCCAATACTCGACCAGTTACCGAGTGTATCGGAAACATAACACGTCCACGAAAGAAATCAAATGAGCGATCTTCTTTTGTTTTCGTTATTCCGACCGTTTCCATATACGAGAGACGATAGCCTTTAGCAAGTGCGTTTTTGGTCAAATCATCACCTGTATTCAAACAGTATCCTAGATCAAATTTTTCAATGATATCTTTTCGAAAACCGCGTTCTAAGAAGTACGATAAGGCAACAGATTGTCCTTCTTCTGTTTCATGCAGATTATGCTTGAAATGATTTTTAGCAAATTCATTGATGATATAAAGACTTTCTCTTTCAGAAATCTCCGCTAATTCTTCCGCGGTAAGTGGTTTGTCTGCTGGAATTTCAATGTTGTACTTCTCTGCCAACCATTTTAGCGCTTCAGGATAGGAGTATTGCTCCTTCTCCATGAGGAAAGAAACGACATTACCACCTTTTCCAGTAGAAAAACACTTGAAAATTTGCTTTGAAGGAGAAACAACAAATGAAGGTGTCTTTTCATCCGTAAAAGGACTGAGCCCCTTCAAGTTAGATCCCGCTCTTTTTAAATTTACAAATTGACCGATTATCTCCTCAATACGGGCAGTTGTAAGTATTTCATCAATGATATGTGGAGGTATTTTAGCCACAAAAGATTAGTAATTTTTGATTGTTTTCTGACCTTTCTCGTCGTATATGATCCATTCACCTACTTTCTCATCTAGCGCGTATTCTCCTATATAGTGAAGTTTCCCATTCGGATATTTCACTATCGTATGACCGTCTCTTTTTCCATTTCTATAAAATGTCACTGACCGTTCAGCGCCATCTTCACCATAAAAAATCCATTTTCCATCACGTAGTTGATTTTCATCCACATTACCTTGGAATTTAATCTGCTTTTTTCCTGGATAATACTCAATGTATTGACTATTCTTAATGGTAATCAAGTCTTGTCTATTTTTGGGCAATAGTCTATTTTCTTCTGTTTGATCAATTTGTTGCTCTACTTTTGTTTCTTCGTTCTTGCAAGCGAAAAGCGTCAGTGTAAACAGTATTAAAATCATTAAGTTTTTCATCGTGTTCGTTCTATGGTATAATTTACTAATCCAATTAATGCTTCTTTAGCGTCCGAATGTGGAATGTCTTCAATGCATTTCAGTGCTTCCTCTTTCAATTCGTTCATTCGTTGATAGGCATATTTTACGCCTCCTTCTTGTATCACCAAACTAACAGCTCTCATTACTTTTTCTTTGTCTTCGTTGTCGTGCTTAATAATGTTAATCAACTCTTTACGAATCTCTTTAGAAGTATTTTGCAGCACATATATCAATGGAAGCGTCACCTTTCTTTCGCGAATATCCAATCCTGTTGGTTTTCCAATATCATCGGGTAAACCGTAATCGAAGATATCGTCCTTAATCTGAAATGCCAATCCTACTAATTCTCCAAATCGACGCATATTTTGCGCTTGATCTTCTCTATCAACGGAAACGGCAGCGATTTCGCATACAGATTCAATTAAAGAAGCCGTTTTTTTACGAATCACCTCAAAATATAATTCTTCGGAAATATCCATTCGACGTGCTTTCTCAATTTGCAGCAATTCGCCTTCGCTCATCTCTTTTACAGCTCTAGCAGTAATTCCAAGAAAGCGTGTTTGATTGTTTTCAATGGATAACAACAATACTTTTGACAAGAAAAAATCACCTACTAAAACGGCAATTTTATTTTTCCATAAAGCATTCACGGAATAAAAACCACGACGTTCGTTCGCATCATCCACCACATCATCGTGAACGAGTGAAGCGGTATGCAATAGTTCAATCATGGACGCTGCCTGATAGGTTTTGTCGTTGATTTCACCTAACATTTTAGCCGTTAAGAAGAGAAACATCGGGCGCATTTGTTTTCCTTTTCGTTTCACAATATAATGCGTCACTTTATCCAACATCTTGACATTCGAATTCATATTGGTTATGAAAACCTTGTCAAAATGCTCCATTTCTTCTTCAATAAAAGAATATATTTCTTTAATCTCCATCAAATACAAATATACGAAAGTGTTT
>JBEBRN010000057.1:0-19453 GCA_040394775.1 Taishania pollutisoli | reverse complement strand
ATTTTAGTGATAGAATTAAATAACAACTTGACACAGTTCATTGAACACTCCCTTATCTTTCTATCAAATATATTTATTTTACAAACATAGGAGTTTATCGAAGTGAACACAAAGAAATTTCATAATCTAAAGTGAGAAAAAACGCTCTTCCCTCTCATTTTCACACGAACTTCCGCTCTCTTCTCTCATTCTCACTCTTATTTTTCTGTGCTATCTGTGAGAGAAAAAACCCGCCTCTACTTCACTTTCATTCCTTTTACATACTTATTCTTTCCATACGTCTTATTCAATTTACGTACAGAAACCATCAAAAACGCATTTCCGCTGCTACTATTGATATAATATGTTTTGTTTTCGTAGGTAACTTTCCCTTGACTCTTATCGGAATAATCAGCTTCGAGATAATATTTCCCAGCAGGATCATTTTTTCGAACGACAAATTTTAAGAACTTATCTTTTCCTTGCTCAAAACGAATATAGATTTCGCCGTTGTCACCTCTTTTTTCAAGAATACATTTGGTTTGTGGTTGAATGATGACCCGGTAATTTTTATTGTTTTGTGAATCGACAATTTTGCCATCTGAAACGTATTGATTTCCCGTAGAATTTTTAGATTCCAACACGATATATTCAGAAGTATAAAACTGCACTTGTCTTAGTGCCATTTCTGTCAAGTCGTATTTTTCGACTACTGCATTTGTAAATGGGATTTTAACAGCGCATCCTACTGTCAAAAATGAAATTACAATTCCACCTAAAATAACCTTAAACATATTCATTTCCCTCTTTTTTTGAACAAAAATAAGTATTTTGCAACGCAAATCATTAAAAAACGTCATCACATGAAAATTCATGTTCAAACTTTCACTTTCAATCCATTCCAAGAAAACACTTATTTGGTGTACGACGACGCTAAAAATGCGCTTATCATTGACCCAGGATGCTACACTTCGGAAGAAAGAACTGTTTTAGATGATTTCATTGCGAGACACGAGCTCAAAATTCACGCCATTTTAAATACGCATTGTCACATCGACCATGTTTTTGGAAATGCACATTGTGTAAGAAAGTACAATACGGATATTATTACGCACAAAGGCGAATTATCGACTTTACAAATGTCGCTTACTGCGGCGTCGATGTATGGCTTAACAGGTTACGAAGAATCGCCCATTCCAACGGTTTTTGTCGACGAAGACGATGAGGTTGTCTTTGGTGATTTGAAATTTACCGTTCTATTTGCTCCCGGTCATAGCGTGGCACACATTGTATTTTACAACCAAGAAAACAACATCCTTTTAGGAGGCGATGTGCTTTTCAGAGGAAGTTTTGGTCGCTATGATTTACCCGGTGGCGATTTAAACACCTTGAAAAATTCCATTACAACGAAGCTATTTACGCTACCTGAAGATACTGTTGTTTATTCGGGACATGGACCAACGACAACAATTGGCGAGGAGAAGTATAGTAATCCTATTTTGGGGTATTGATTTATACTTTTTAAAAGTGCAATCGTTAATCTATTATAAAATTCCACTAAAAAATGTACATTAGCTGATTGAAATATTAGTAAGCTAGGAATGAAGATAAATCGATTGAAACCCAAAAAGGCACTGAACAAGCCTTCTTAAAGATAAAGCCAAACAGAACTGAAATTGAGTGTTTCAAAGAGAATCTTATCCAATTACTCGACAGAACCAATGACGTAGAATCAGAAGAGTTCCATAAAAATTTAGTGAGCGACTTTCTTAAGAAAACGTATTACGATCCCAATCATTATATCAATACCAAAGGACGAAACGATCTCGTTATTCACAACGGCGATAAAGCTAAAAGTAGCGTGGGTGTTATTATTGAAGCGAAAAAGCCGACGAATAAAAGTGAAATGGTGAAACCGTTCGTGGAAGGAGATTCACCGGAACAACAAATTTCAAAATTGAATGCCAAAGCATTTCAGGAATTGGTGTTGTATTATTTGCGAGAGCGAATTACGGATAAAAATCTAGAAGTGAAGCACTTGGTAATTACCAATATCAATGAATGGTTTATATTTGATGCGACGGTTTTTGATCGACTTTTTGCTCAGAATAAAAACTTGGTAAAACAATTTGACGATTTTGAAGGGGGACGTTTGGCGGGTATTACAACCGATTTCTTCTATAAACAAATTGCCGAACCGTTTATTGCAGACATCAAATCCGAAATTGAATATACCTATTTTAATCTACAAGAGTATCAAAATCCACTTCGAAATGACAATCCTGCGGACGATAACAAATTGATTGCCCTTTATAAATTACTGTCTCCCGAACACTTACTAAAATTGCCATTTACCAACGATAGCAATAGTCTCGACAAACGTTTTTATACCGAATTACTGCACATCATCGGATTGACAGAAACCAAAGAGGGAAGTAAGAAATTAATTGGCAGAAACGAAGAAGATAAGCGCAACACCGGAAGTTTATTGGAGGATGCTATCATTCAGTTGGACAGCTTGGACAAAATTAGTCGTTTGGAAAATCCGAGTCAATTTGGAACGACCTATCAAGAACGATTGTTCAGTGTGGGATTGGAACTTTCCATCACGTGGATCAATCGGATTTTGTTTTTGAAATTGTTGGAAGCGCAACTTATTACTTATCACAAAGGTGACCAATCATATTCGTTTCTGAATTTCGATAGAATCAAAAATTACGATGACTTGAACAGTTTGTTCTTTCAGGTTTTAGCACGAAAATATGATGACCGAAATGCAGATGTCAAAAAAACATTTGAGAAAATTCCATATCTTAACTCTTCGCTATTTGAACCAACGGATGTAGAACATGCGACGCTTTTGATTAGCAACTTGAGAGATGATAAAGTTCTTCCCATTCTTCCATCAACCGTTCTGAAAGACGACCAAGGAAAGAAACGGACGGGGAATTTAGCGACCTTGGAATATATGTTTGAGTTTTTAAATGCGTACGATTTCAGTAGTGAAGGTTCGGAAGAAATTCAGGAAGACAACAAAACCCTCATCAATGCTTCGGTGCTCGGATTGATTTTTGAGAAGATAAACGGCTACAAAGATGGTTCATTTTTTACGCCCGGTTTCATTACGATGTACATGTGTCGCGAGACGATTCGAAAAGCAGTGTTGCAGAAATTCCACGAAGTGAAGAATTGGGATTGTCAGAACTTAGATGAACTCTACAACCATATTGATGACATTAAAGAAGCCAACGAAATTGTCAATAGTATCAAGATTTGCGATCCAGCCGTAGGTTCTGGACACTTTTTGGTATCGGCACTCAACGAGATGATTGCGGTAAAAAACGATCTTCGAATATTGCAAGACCGCCAAGGAAAACGCTTGAAAGAATACCAAGTTGAAGTGGTCAATGATGAATTAGTGGTGACCGATGAAGATGGCGGATTGTTTGATTATAAACCGACTAACAAGGAAAGTCAACGGATTCAAGAAACGCTATTTCACGAAAAGCAAACGATTATTGAAAATTGTTTATTTGGTGTGGATATCAATCCCAATTCGGTGAAAATTTGTCGTTTGCGTTTGTGGATTGAACTCTTAAAGAATACATATTACAAGAATGAAACGGAACTGGAAACGCTTCCCAATATCGATATTAACATCAAATGTGGAAATTCCTTAGTGAGCCGTTTTGACATCGATTCAGACCTCAAGAAAGCACTACAGAAAAGTAAGTGGACGATTGACAGCTACCGATTGGCAGTGGATAGTTACCGTAATGCGAAGACCAAGGAACAAAAACGAGAAATGGAAAAACTGATTGCCGACATTAAATCGGATTTCAGAAGTGAGATTTCTTCGAACGACCCGAAAGTGAAGAAGCTTTATAAACTATCGGGTGAATTGTCCCAAATGTCCACGCAACAGCAACTTTTTGAAATGAGCAAAAAGGAACAAGCGGCTTGGAATAAAAAAGTGACGACTCTCGCTCAAGAGACTAAGAAATTAGAAACAGAAATTGAAGAAATAAAAAGCAATAAGATTTTTGAAAATGCCTTTGAATGGCGTTTTGAATTTCCAGAAGTGTTGAATGATGAAGGTGATTTTGTGGGATTTGATGCGGTGATTGGGAATCCGCCTTATGGAGCTGGATTAGAGAATAAAGAGTTTTATAAATCGATTTATCCTCAAACAAGTTTTGGACAAATAGACACGTATAAATATTTTGTTCAGAGAGGACTTTCTATTTTAAAGTCAAATCATTGGTTTTCTTATATTACTTCTGATAGTTATTTAGAAAAGGAATACTTTAAAGATTTAAGAACCTATATTGTTAATAACTCTAAGTCAGTGAGTAATATAAAGCTTGGTGATAATATTTTTGAGGAAGTGAATCTTCCAACTGCAATTTTAGAATTACAAAAAGGAGAAGGTAATACAAAATTCTACTATTCTGATTTATCAATTTCTCCTAGAAATCAAATAAGTAAATCTTTATATGAAATAAAGTTTTCTACGGATACACCTGAGTTTGAAAACGGCTTTAGTGTAATTTCAAGTATTATCAATCTTGACAACACTATGCCATTAATTGATCTTTACGAACAAGTTATGGGAGTTAAGGTATATCAAATAGGAAAAGGTAAGCCAAAACAATCTTCGTTTGAAAAGGAAAATGATGTATTTGTAAGCTCTGAAAAAATAGATGATAGCTATCTTCCTTTCATAAGTCAAGGAATAAAAAGATATCATTATGAGAATAAAAAAGAATTTATAAAATATGGTGAATGGTTAGCTGAGCCAAGAGATAAAAAATATTTTGATTCAAAAAAATTAATCTTAAGAGAGATTGTAAACCCAAGAATATTTGCATGTCTTATAGATTACCCAAGCGTTGTAAAGAATATAGCCGCAGTTATCATTCAAAAAAACAATGATTATAATTTAGAGTTTTTATTAGGTCTGATGAATTCTAAATTAATGACTTTTTATCTAAACGAACAAACACCTAAATCAAGCAATAAATCATATCCAAGTTTCAACTCGAGATTATTGAAAAACATACCTATTAAAATCGATAAAAAAGAAGTGATTAAAGAAATTGGATTCAAAGCAGAAGATATTAATAAAATAAAACAATCTGATATTTCAATCGATACCACCGACCTTGAATCTCAAATCGACCAATTGGTTTATCAGTTGTATGATTTAACGGAAGAGGAAATTGCGATTGTAGAGGGAGTTTAAAAATAAGTTCTTATTAAATCTTAAAAATATTTAAAAAACCTGTAAATTTACTTTTGAGATTTATCACTATTTAATTATTCTAAAATGAGCAACCTATTTGACACAAATAAATTTTTTGAAAAGCAAAATAAAATTAATTCTGATTTTTCAGGAATACAAGATTTGGCATCCAAATTTTCTCAAAAATTAAATCCATACGAATCAGCTTCAGCTGTTTTAGCAAAAAGTACATATGGAAATACCGCTACAATAATGGCGAGTAAAATGATGGCTGTTGCTAATTCTTCGTTTAATCAGTATCCCATTTCTGCGAACATGATATTGTCAAAAATAATGAGAGATCATGAGAAACTTTCTCTTCCTCAAACAGCATTAGATGCAATAAACTCAATTAATAAGCAACATGCTCAAGTGATTGATAGATTAAAGATTATAACAGATTCAGCTATATATCAAACATCTGCAGTTGCTCAAATTAGAAATCTACAAAATACTTTAAGTAGTATTTCAAGTCACGTAAAAGCAACTGCTCTTCAACATGAAAATTGGCAAATACTTGCAGAATTTGAACAGATAACTGAAAAAACAATAGAGTTTACTGAAACACTAAATAAAGGAGTAAATGAAGAGCAAGAAAAGAAATTCCAAGGATTAATTCTTTTAGTCCTAATTTTCATAAATAACTATAAGGAATTAGGTCTTTCAGTTTTTGCTACAATAATTAATACTATCAGTACGGTTGCCACTATTCATATGTATTATGATTTTTTAAAACCAAAGCCAGAACTAGCTACAAAAGAAGATCTAAATGAATTAATAAAAAAACAAGATTTAACAAATCAGTACATTCAAAAATTAACAGAACAATTAAAAAAAGGTGAAAGAATATAAAATTATAAATCGTCATTATTGAGGAAAATAGAGACCTCATATTCTAACGAGAAAACATAACAAAAAACTTTCAATCTAAGATACATGAATACTTATCAAGATATATCAGTTATATCGGACAATGCATATCAACTTGCAGAAATAATCAACGGAGGTCATTATAACAATATTTTGTATTATGAATTTCATGAAATAGTTGACAAGACTAGCTTATTTAATTGGGAAAACGAATTAGAAATATTTTCTAATCGTTCTATTGATTATTATAAAATATTTCTATCATATTATAATGCCGATGATGAACCTGCAATTATTCATGTTGCATTAAAATTAGGAGATGAATGGTTTGTGGCGCACGATTGCGGCTCTAATTTTTATAATGGTTATGGTCCAACAGGTATTTTAAAACTTAGAGAAGCTTGTGCTAATAATAATATTCTTGGCAATGTCAGTGATGAGAGTTTTGATAATTGGATTAAAGAAAAATTTAGAAGTAATAAAAATTCAGTTAATTCCAAAAAAAGTAAAGATCAGCTTCAATTTGAAGGTATAATAAAACAGGTTCAGTATCTAACTAGTGAAATGCAAAATAAACCGCAAGAATATCAAGGACTTAAAGAAGAGAGCATACGTGATAAGATGATGACTCCACTAAATGTGGTATTTAAAAGAAAAGGAAGTACTGAAGCGAAGAGTGTCAAAGGTAAAACTGACATTCTTATAAAAACTAAGGATGGATTAAATGAGCATATTTTTGAACTCAAGGTTTGGAGAGGTAAAAAATCTTTAGTTGAAACTATAAAGCAGTTACAAGGTTATTTAAGTTGGCACAATAATTATTGCGGAATTATAATGTTTTGCTATAATGATGGTTTTACATCCATATTGAATCTAGCTGAAGACTTTTTAAAGGAACATTACAATTTTGGCAAAAGAGAAAAATACACACCTAATGAATTTCGATTTCGATTACAACATCCTACTGATAAACTAAAACATATTGAGACTCACTTAACTTTTATAAATCTAAAAGTTAAGTAATTATTTGTCCCATTTTATAAGTCAGTTCTATTGATATATTGCGGTTTCCAAATAATCTCAAAAAGTATTACGGACACTTATACTTTGACATTTTATTCACTGGCAATTTACTTCCTGCTTTTAAAACGTTTCCAATAAAATCATCACATTGCTGGTCGGTCAGCAGTCCTTTTCTTTTTGCCTTGCACAAAAAATCCATTGTGGTTAGTAGTTCAATAGTGTGGAAGTCACAATATCTTTTAACATCTGATAAATTACTGCTCCCGATAATGTCATCATAATAGCGCACATACGCTAAGCAAGCACTTTCTCCATCTCCTTTAAACATAACCTTCTTAATGTGTAGATATTCTTTAAACATCTCTGCATTAGAAGTTGGAAACGGTATTTTGTGAAGAATTTTAAAATGGATTAGATTGTCAACTTCTCTAGCTCGTGAGGTTAATCTTTTCAACTCATTATATACATTGTCTAGAATCAAAATTCGATTTGGAAAAATCTTATTTAGGATTAGGATCTGTCCGCCACTAATAAAATGAGAGACCACATCGGCATCGATAAGAATATCTTTAATTTTGTTCTTCGCCATTAGAATCAAAAATTTTATTCAGATATTCTTCATTCATCCCTAAATCATACAGTAATGAGATATAATGGCTTTCAGAAATTAATTCTCTATCAAACAATTCTCTCGTCAATTCACCATAATCACCAACCGTTAAATTTTCATTCCCTTGTTCATATAAGTCAACGGGATAGCCATATTTAACAGCGCTGTTTTTCACATTTTCACAATACAAATTATATGATGAGCGAGTAATTAACTTTAATTCTTTTAATCGATATAATAAGGCATTTCTGGAACAAGAAAAATAATGCTCTAGTTTTAAGATAGTATTGAGTTGAATTTTATCCGTTGATAATTCTTTTTCAGGAATAATTCCTTTAATGGCTGTCTCGGGCATTAGTAAAATTGCCGCAAATCTATCTGCATTATATTCTTCACCACTTGATTTGTCAAACCTACCTGTTGCACAAATCATAGATGAAAAATTCTCTTGTATAAATAAATGATATAGTTCGTGACAAATAGTAAAGTGTTGTTTTCCTAAGCTGTGTAAGGAATTTACTAGAATAAATCGGTTGTCATCAATCTTTATTGCCATTCCAGAAAAATTTCCAGATAGTGGCTTAAAAACGGTAATCACGTTTAATTTTGAAAGAAGACTTTTAATTCTAATAGGGTCATTACTACTTAGACCAGTCTGATTCCTAAAATCATTTGCTTTTTTTTCTAAGACATTACTATTCATTCTCCTGTAAAACTTTTTTGATTTTTAAATAATTTAATGCAATCTTTTTAAAGTCTGCAATGACTTTTAAATCATCGGGAGAAATTTCATTCGCACGAAAAGCAAAAGCAAGATTTAAATTTACTACAGCATTATCTTGTTCTAGTAAATCGTACTCATCTATACCAAAGAGGTTGGCCAATTTAGGGATGAATAAAACAGGAACTTTTCTTTTTCCATTTTCAAAATAACTAATCTCCTCCCGTGTGACATTTAGATAATCAGCTAATTCATCTTGATTTAAACCCATTCTGAGTCTAAATTCTTTAATGTTTTTTGCTAAAGTGACTTCCATGTTTTTTTATTCTAGTTGTTACAAAATAAACAAAAAAAAATTAAATCAAACAATATGTAACAGTATTTAACAAAAAGTAATTTTTTAAGGTTACTTATTTTTTGTTTAGAATCGTATTTTCTTTCAAAGTAATTTTGACGAGGGTCCTTTTATGAAAATGGTAAATAGTGAAGTAATAGCGTTTTGGCTTTAATCCATTGCAGAACTAGCGTTTTTCACTTTTTCAATGAAAACGGACCCTAAAACGAAATCCTCTAAATTAAAACTCTGCGTTACCCGGCGTTCTTGGGAAAGGAATCACATCGCGAATATTCGACATTCCAGTCACGAACATCACCATACGTTCGAAGCCTAAACCGAAACCTGCATGTGGTGCTGTACCGAATTTACGAGTATCTAAATACCACCATAAGTCTTCTTCGTGAATGCCGAATGCAGCACATTTTTCTTTGAGAATATCAAGGCGCTCTTCACGTTGTGAACCGCCGACCATTTCGCCAATGCCTGGGAATAAGATATCCATTGCCGCAACGGTTTCTTTTCCGGGTGCACAATTATCATCTTGACGCATGTAAAATGCTTTGAAAGATGCTGGATAGTTTGTGATAATGACAGGCTTTTTAAATTCTTTTTCGACTAAATAACGTTCGTGCTCTGACTGTAAATCAGTTCCCCAATTCACATCGTATTTGAATTTCTTTTTCTTGTAATGAGACGAATTCATTAAAACATCCACAGCTTCTGTGTACGTGATTCGCTTAAAGTCGTTATTAATAACAAAGTTCAAACGCTCCATTAACGACAGTTCATTGCGCTCGTTCGCTGGCTTTTGTTTTTGTTCGTTTAGATCACGTTCATTCAAGAACTCTATGTCGTCTGGACAATTTTCCATCACATAACTACAAATGTACTTTAGCATATCTTCCGCCAATTCCATGTTGTCATTTAAGTCACTAAAAGCAACTTCGGGCTCAATCATCCAGAATTCTGCCAAGTGACGAGAGGTGTTTGAATTCTCCGCACGGAAAGTCGGTCCAAACGTATAGACTTGACCAAGCGCCATTGCACCTAATTCTGCTTCTAATTGACCTGAAACAGTCAAGTTCACCGCTTTTTCGAAGAAATCTTCTTTGAAATTAATCGTTCCGTCGTCGTTCTTTGGAAGGTTTTCCAAGTCGAAATTGGTCACATGAAACATTTCTCCTGCTCCTTCAGCATCGGAACCGGTCAAAATAGGTGTGTGTAAATAGTAAAATCCTCTGTCGTTGAAGAATTTATGAATCGCAAATGCTACTGCGTGACGTACACGGAAAACCGCTCCAAAAAGATTTGTTCTGAAACGTAAATGTGCTTGTTCACGCAAAAATTCCAAACTATGTTTTTTTGGTTGTAACACCGTTTTTTGAACGTCATCTGGATTCGCTTCGCCTAATATTTCAATCGCTTCAACCGCCAATTCAATCGCTTGGCCAGCACCTGCTGAATCGACAATTTTACCAGTAAGAGAAACAGCTGCACCTGTTGAAATTTTCTTCAACAACGCATCGTCAAATTGTTCAAAGTCCACAACTGCCTGAATATTTTTAATCGTTGAACCGTCATTTAATTGAACAAAACGATTACTTCTAAACGCTCTAACCCAACCTTTAATGTTCACTTCTTGACCGACAGTAGCGGTTTTTAAGACTTCCGCAATTTTTGTTCTCTTCATGGTTTTTCTAAAATATAGTGCAAAAATACAAATATAGAGATGAACGGCCTATATCCTAGTAAAAAACTTGTTTATGTTCGTTATTTAGCACACAGGAAAAGTAGAGTGAGAATGAGAGAAGAGAACGAAGTGGCTCACAGATGGCACGGATAACACAGAAAGAAAAAGAATGAGAAACAGAGAAGAGAGCGTGAGCTTACTCCTGCACTAAAGTCGCTCTAAAAATTCGTAATTCGCCCCAACTAAACGTATCACCAGCTTTGTCTTTCATCTCCATTAATGAAATCTCATTTAGTTTTCCATTATTTTTAAAGAAGGTTTTGAGTTCTTGTAGTTTTTCTTCCGCCATTACTTCTGAAACATCAATTTCATTGGCGATGATTAATTTCGCTAGGTGCGTTTCGATGGTGTTGGTGGTAAGTACTCTTTCTGCGGCAATTTCTTCGACTGTTTTTCCTGCTTTGAATAATTCTTTGGTAATCAGATGCGTCGGAATTTTCACTTCTTTCGGTGCTTTCTTTTCTTTTTTGACTTGTAAGATTTTATTCACCGAACGTTCGTCATCGTCTTTGATAAGGTCAAAATCAATCGTGTTTTTAGTGTCGATCAATTCATCTTGAATCTTTAGTAGTTTTGATCGTCGGTATTCATGAATGTCGCTTGGAATCAAATCTTTCTTGGTAATTTCTTTGCCCGAAACTATCGCGTGAAATAAATTTTTAATCCGTTTTAATTGTAAAATGACGTCGATTTGTTTGTCATCTAATTCGGCTAAATCTTCTTGAAATTCTTTAGTTTTCTTAATGCGAGAAACCATTAATCGTCGTTTTAGAACGCTATAAATCAAGTTGTCTAATTGCTGATAAAAATGGTCGTAAGCTTTTTCTAAACGCTCGTTAACGAAGTTCAAATCAACCGTTGGAGCGGCGAATATCTTCTCGATTTGATAACTGAATTTTTTGGAAACATCGACCATCGATTTCACCGTGTTGAACTGTGTTTCTGCCCACGAATGATGATTGCTTTTCTCGGATTTGAGTGAAATACTTTTATAGGAAAAGACGTGTTTTCGCCATACTTCTTCTAATTCCGCCCAATCGAATGCTCGTATCAGTGTTCCGCGTAAATACTGATTAACAGAAGCTTGAAATTGTGCCGATAATTCTTCTTTTGTCGCTTTTGTTCGAGCATATTCGATGATGTCTTCGTCGCTCGCAATACCGTTAATCCGAAATGGCGATTTTAATACCAATCCATCGATGGAACGCAAACGAGACAATGCGACATACGCTTGACCAGGTGCAAAAACGTCGGCGACATCTAAAATTGCTTTGTCAAAAGTTAGACCTTGACTCTTGTGAATGGTAATTGCCCAAGCGAGTTTCAATGGATAATGTACAAACGTTCCTTGTACTTTTTCCTCGATTTCGTTCGTATCTTCATTCAGTTGGTAAGTGACATTTTCCCATTCATATTCTTCGACAGTAATTACCAAATTTTCTTCGGGAAAACGCACTTTTATTTCATCCGTATCTAACGATTCAACGATGCCAATTTTTCCATTATAATACCGTTTCTCAAAAGATAAATCGTTTTTTAGAAACATTACTTGCGCACCTACTTTTAGCGTCAATTCAGAATCAACAGGATAAATATGTTCTGGAAAATTTCCTTTTATACTCGCTGAATATGTTTTTGCAGGCGTTTTTAATTTTTCCAATTCGGTGACATTCATCACGTCGGCCTTGCGATTGTGAGACGTCAACGTAATGTAATTTTGTTCGGGTTTTGAATTGAAGTCAGCTTGTACATAACTGTTCAAGAACTCCAAACTCTCATTATTCAATTGATTATTGCGTAATTCATTTAAAACCGTGATAAACTTTTGATCGGTTTGTCGATAAATTTTATCCAACTCAATATAAATCGGAGGCTCGTTTTGCAACGCCAACGCATGAAAGAAATGAATGCCTTTGTAATAGTTTTTGAGCACATTCCATTCTTCGGGTTTATAAACAGGCGGTAATTGCATCAAATCTCCGATGAACAACATTTGAACACCTCCAAACGGTGCGTTAATTCTGCGGGTATGACGCAATGCCCAATCGATAGCGTCCAATACGTCGGCACGTAACATGGAAACTTCATCGATGATGAGTAGCTCTACATTTTGCAGTAATTTTTTCTTATTTTTATTATAGACGAAATGTTTTGAAAGAGAATTTCGATTTTCCAAACGCACGCCATTTCCATGGAAAGAATTTTGTCCAAAGTCAGGGATAAATGTGGCAAAAGGCAAATAAAACATCGAATGAATGGTCGTTCCACCCGCATTCAACGCCGCAATTCCTGTTGGCGCGACAACAATCGTTTGCTTGTGCGATTCTTCAATGATGCGTTTTAGAAGAGTGGTCTTTCCAGTGCCCGCTTTTCCCGTTAAAAAAATAGAACGATTTGTTTGGTAAATATAGCTTAGACAGATGTCTGTCGGATTATCAAAATGTTGCATTAGATGTCAATTTCTAAATTAAGATACGTAAAAAGATGAGTTGAACAAAATTTTCAAGAAAAAAAATGAAATAATAGTTGAATGCACTTTTGTCCTGTAAAATTAAAAAAATGCACCTTTCATTTAAATTTTCTTATCTCATGAGAATATTTTATAACCTAAACTTTCCCGAAATTTCAATATCGAAGTCAGATTAGGAT
Organism: Taishania pollutisoli; assembly: GCA_040394775.1. GTDB lineage: Bacteria > Bacteroidota > Bacteroidia > Flavobacteriales_D > Crocinitomicaceae > 40-80. Next base: position 6,230 of record JBEBRN010000057.1, on the reverse strand, counting down.
GTCGTAACCTGTTCCGATGTTGAATCGGAATTGATTTTTTCATTGGGACTAAAAGTAAAAGTAAAAGAAAGAATTGAAGATTTGAACTATTTGTAAATTAAATATTTTTTGCGAATTTCTTTAAAATCTCCCAATCCTTTTTCCCATGTTGCTCGAATTTCAGCTTCCGTTTTCCCTGCTAAAAGTTGTTCTCTCAACGAAGAAGTTCCTGCGAGCTTATCGAAAAAATTCGCCGAGGTGATGAACGGAACATTTGCTTTCACCAATAGTTGTTGTGCATTAATGAGGTATTTTAATTGAAAGTGGTGGTTGAATAAATTGGCGGAATCTTTGCTCAACAAATAACCGTTGCACACTTTATCTTTCCAAAGCGGATCTTTCGCGCCAAAACTAGACACAGGCGTAAAAGCAAAATCGGTCTTCGGAAAATTAGGATGTCCATACAATTCAAACGGCGATTGCGTTCCACGACCCACACTTACCGATGTTCCTTCAAATAGACAAAGACTAGGATATAAGTAGATAGAAGCCGCTGTGCGTAAATTTGGACTTGGTGAAATCGGTAATTCGTACGGTGTTTGATGCGTATAATTCTCACAAGCAATCACTGTTAAATCACATTGAATGCTGTCTTTCATCCATTTTTCTCCGTTGATCATTTTTCCATATTCGCCAATGGTCATTCCGTAAACAATCGGCACAGGATGCATTCCCACAAACGATTGCCATTTTTCTTCCAAAATTGGTCCGTCAATATAATGCGCATTTGGATTTGGTTTATCTAAAATAATCACCGCAATACCATTCTCTGCACATGCTTCCATCACATAATGCAAGGTCGAAATGTAGGTGTAAAAACGAACGCCCACATCTTGAATATCGAAAAGCATCACATCGATTCCTGCTAATTGTTCTTTGGTCGGTTTCTTATTATTACCATACAGTGAATAAATCGGCAATCCAGTTTTGGCATCTTTCCCATTTTTAATCGTTTCACCTGCATCAGCGTCACCTCTAAAACCGTGTTCAGGAGAATAAACGGCGACAATATTTACTTTTTTAGAGAGTAAACTATCCACCAAGTGTGTTTTTCCAATGACAGAAGTTTGGTTTCCCACGAATCCGACTTTTTTCCCTTGCAGTAACGGTAGGTATTCAGACATACGTTCATTTCCCAAAACAATTGTCGATTTAGTCGCTGAGTGAACGGTTTTATCGGACTTTTTTACAACGATTGGTGACGTCGCCGAAACACACGAAACAAACATTATTGACAAAAAAATACTGTACACTGAAAGCTTTGTGTAGTTTTGTAAGGAATAAAGAAAATTAGTGAAGGCTCCGTATTTCATAGCGCGTAAATTATTAAAAAAAGAATCGAACGGAAAGTCGGTTTCTCGTCCTATTGTTCGTATTGCAGTCATTACCATTGCATTGGCCTTGGTGGTCAACCTCATTACGATTAGTGTTGTGATTGGTTTCCAGCAAGAAGTCCGGGATAAAGTCGTCGGATTTGGTGCACATGCGGTCATTACAAAATTAGGCGAAAATTCCATTATGGAGTCGACGCCTATTCAAAAAGATATCAAGTATCAATTGTTATTCCAATCGCCGGAATTGAAACGGGTAGAAGGCGTCGCATATAAAGCAGGCATCCTTCAAGCGGAAAATGAAGCGACGGATAAAAAAGAAATTCAAGGTGTTGTTTTCAAAGGCGTTGACGGAAATTATGATCTTTCTTTCTTTCAAAAACACTTGATTGATGGAAAAATTCCTTCTTTTAAAAGTGATACTTTATCACAGGAAATTTTATTATCACAGAGTATTGCGAGAGACTTAGGCTATAAAGTCGGTGATCCCGTTCGCGTGTTTTTTGTGAAGAATACACCGATTAAGAAAATTTACCGAGTTGCTGGAATTTACAATACAGGTTTAGAAGATTTAGATAAAAAGATAGTCATTGCCGATATTCGAAATATCCAAAAGTTGAATGAATGGGGCATGCAAGTGGCGTTGCGTGTGAGCGATTCGTTAAATCAAGGGAATCTTATTCTGACAGCGGATGTAGTCAGTGAAAATATTCGTCCACGTTACAGTTGGAATGGTGGTATTCAAAATTATCGCGGTTATTTCTTTTTTCCTGAACACGATACGGTGATACAAGTCCGTGTCGGCTCTGAATCTTTAGAGAAATTGACTTCTGACGTAGTGTATATGGATTCTGCTCGCTTAACGATTAAAGTTAACCGAAAAGTAAAAGGTCATTTTCCATTGGTGACAAATGCAAATGGAACGCTGAAGAAAGACTATTTGGACGATTTAGGATTGAAATATGCGATCAAAGACGAACAAGGAAATGTCTTTACTTTTGATTTCGTTGATGGCGTAGGGAATGCCGAGCAGTTTATCAGCGGTTATGAATTAGTGTATAAAGATTTCAAAGACATTCAGCCACAAGTCGAAGCATTGCGTCGTCAGATTATTGTTTCGCCTGAATTTTCGCAAGAATTGGGCATTTCAAGCATTCTCGATAATCAATCCGATATTTTCAATTGGCTGAGTTTTCTAGACATCAACGTTTGGATTATTTTGGTCTTGATGATTTTTATCGGTATTATCAATATGAGTTCTGCACTGCTCGTGATGATTTTGGTTCGAACAAATTTTATCGGTATGATGAAAGCGATGGGCGCCGATAATTGGATGATTCAAAAAACATTCATTATTCAAGCAGCAGTTCTCATCACACGCGCCCTTGTTTGGGGAAATATCATTGGTGTTGGACTCGCACTTTTACAAGAGAAATTTCATCTTCTCCGACTGAATCCAGAAGTTTACTTTTTAGATGCCGTTCCAATTCAGCTGAATTTCGTTCATCTTATTCTTCTCAATGTGGCGACATTGGTGATTTGTATTTCGGCGTTGTTGATTCCATCTCGTTTTGTCGCGAAGATTTCACCGATAAAGAGTATTCGGTTTAATTGAGGGTAATCTTGTGAAAATCGCTAACTAATACTAATTGCTTTTGCTTATTTAGTGTTATAGCTAGTTTATTTTCCATTTCACTTTTACAAATTCAATTCTTTCGTCAAAATAGGCTGTCCAATTTGTCCATCTTCCTATTTCAATATCATAATTGTATGCAACCAGTGCTGATTTGAGTTGACGATTACTAATAAGGTTTTTATCAATATATTGAGCAAAGAATTCAACTGTTTCGTCATTTAATAATAGACGAGGGTCAATTTGAAGTACATGAAGAAAGGTCAAAAGGAGATCAGATTTTAGCTTCTTCTTTGTTTTATTTTTAAGTTTCTGCTCAGAGTTTAGGTTAATGTCACTCGAAAGTAATTCTTTTATTTTGGAAAAGTTGAGTAAGATTAATGAGTCTCGAATATTATTTTTTCTGATGTGAGATTGGTCAAGTTCCGTGATTTTCTTGAATGTTTTAAATAACGAGTTTTCATTGTGTTCTTGTGCAAAAGAACCATTGACATTTAAAAGTAATATGGATATTATCAGTACTATGGCTTTCATTATTTATAACAATTGGGGCTTTCTGTATTCTAAATGTATTATCGAAGATACAAATATTTAGATTTACATGAATGTAAAAATCGAAGGTTGTTTCAGACTGATCGATAAAGGCTGTGGTATAGCGTAAATTCTTATTCAAGTTGTTGTACTAAATGTTTATTATTATTTTTCACTTCAACAACTGTCCATGGTCCATTGTAATATTTAATATTTGTATTGATTGAAATGCGATTGTTTTTATCAAATTCATAAACGATAAGTCTATCTCGGTAATCATATATTGATCCGCTTGTTTCTCTCATTTGTCTGAGAATTGTTGTTCCTGAATTATTAGTGCAAACTTCTAAATTGTACCAATTACCATGTGGATTTCCTACAAGAATATCATTCCACATTGCGCCGATTACAAAAAGTAAAGATAATGCTCCAAGTACCAGAATAGTTACAACACGAACTGCCATGTATTTTAATTTACGAGTATATCTAAAAAGTAGGAAAAGTAATGTGAAAATTAGACCAAATGAAATTGTTCGAATAATAGCTTCTGTTGTTGGATTATTTATTTCAAATGGAATTCCCATATAGATAAAAACAAAGAGCACAATAATTCCAAATAATATTTTAAACAATGGTTTTGTCATAATCTATGTGCTTTAACGTTCGAGAGCTATATTCTTCTGAATCCTTAAAGTTAATTGAATTCTATAAATATTAATTCGGTGTTAGCCAACGTTTTTATTTTTTTAGTGATATTACTTTTGTTCCGATATCATATATATCATAAACAACTTTTGCTTTATTAAGAGTTCGTTTATCATTTGTTATAAAATAATGACAATGAGAAGCGTAGAAAGTATGACTACTATCCCAAAATCTTGCGTAATTCGACTTGTGATTTGCTATATCTTTCCAATATCCAAACATATCTAAAAGTTCGAATATTCCAGCAATTCTATTACTTCTTCCAAAAGTAGCCCCATCAGAATGGAAAGAGATTCCTTGTTCAATTATATTCAAAAATGTCAAAGAGGGACTTGTTTCAGATAGTTTTTTATTCAAATGTTCAACTACCTCTTCTGGTTTATAATTGTTTATTCTTATTGGGTCAATTCCAAGAGTTTTGCGTGTCTCTTTTCTTTGGTCTTCGCTTATTAGATTAGTCAAATCTTTCATCACATTTTGAGCAAAAGAAACCTCTGTAATCGTATTTATTACTTCAAAAGGGCTTTCTAAATAGTCGAATACTTCGTTTTTAAGATTTTCATTTAAATAATTTCCTTTTGTTATATCTTCTATTGTTTTCAGTCTGATTTTAATTCTTTCCGTTTTTAGCTCTTCAGTTTCGCCTTTAATTTCTAAAGTTTCTTGTATGTGAGATGCGGAAAAGAAGATCTTGTCAATTTTTCCCCCAATTATATTTTCTAAATCAGAAATAGTTAATGAACCATTTTCTAAATAGACAAAGATATTATTGTCAAGATATACTCTCATTTTATGTCGACTAACTTTTTGTAGGTGCTGTTGTGCGTTCGTTCTTCTCTTTCCACGGAGATGTTTTTCATGTTGTCAGTACGAAATTTTGTCCGAAGCGATTTACTTTTCATAAATAATTTGCTTTGTCAATATTAGTTTGTTGTCGTGATTGAATACACTCACAAAATAATTTCCTGTCGCCAAGTCACTAATAGAAATTGTTTTTGTGTAAGTTTTTATTGTCTTAATGATTTGTCCTTGCAAGTTTGTAATTACAATTATTTTTTGTCCGTCAATTGGTATTGTCAGCAAGTTACTTGTTGGGTTTGGAAATATTTTTATGTCGTTCCATTTTTCATTTTCATTTATGCTGGTTTGCACATCAGAAACACAACGAACACTCCACCCATAACTTTTTCTATTATCAATTTGTCCAACACTTGCACTACCTGGATAAAAATATTTTGCTATTGCACTAGAATCTGAAGTGTTTGTTGAAGTCCAAATACCACCATTGCCATTCAGTCCGTGAAACGCTCCATGATTAAAACCGTTGTTGCTATACCGATAACCCGCTGGAATAACGGTTAAGCCGCTACTGTTGTCTTCACCTGTGTTGGGAAGTATCCAATGAGTCAACCCTGTCTCTTTCATTTTGCCACCTGCAATTGTATCTCCTCCAAGAAATGTAATAAGTATAGTCCATTCATTGTCCGATGGAACATGCCAACCGCTTGGGCAAAGATTTCTTGAATCAACTACTGTGTAAAAATTATAAAGGTTGCCGTACTCATTTCGGTATGTTGTGTCGTTATTGTAGATGGAAAATGCAGGACTTGTAAGCCCACCCCAAACAGAATCCACTGCTTCATATTGAATAGAATCTCCGTTAGAGTATTTTGTAGTTTTCAAATTCTGAACTGTCCAAGTTTGTGTTCCTATGGAAACTGTATTGTAAACATTTCCGTCAATGTCTGAAATAGTTTGTCCCAGACTTATTAAGCAAGTCAGTAAGAAAAATATTGTCAAGAGTTTTTTCATTTTGTCAGTTCGTTTTTTGTAGTCACTTTGATGTTAGAACTGTCGCCATAGAATGACGCACAACTTACTTATACCCTCATCAAAAGTAACCTTAGCCAACATTCACATGCTCACTAACACCACCTTTTAGTTTGGTTTATATCCTCAAATCATTAGTGTCCCATTAAAATTAGGACGGG